>CAVAGO010000001.1:0-97134 GCA_963588075.1 bacterium
CTAATGCGAATGGTGCTGATACTGATATTGGTCATGGAGATTTACTCTCATAACATTTTGTTATACTGATATTGGTCATGGAGATTTACTCTCATAACAAAAAGTTATAGAGGTGAAATTAAAGGTGACGAGAGGTATTGAATGTGGAGAAAGAGGATGTGGAGATGAAAGTGGACATTGTGGATTTCGTGGAGAATGAGATGGTGGAGTTGGATGTGGTTCAAATAGGGTTAAATTGAGGTTGAATATGGAGTTGAGAGTGATTGTGATGGAGATGGATGTGGAGATAAGTGTGGAGATGGTCATGCTGAAGAGACTAGACTTGCTGGTATTCCTTTCAATACCAAACTTACTACTCTTTTTACTCTTCCTAATCAATCTAAACCTATTGTTCCAACTCCCTCTCTTTTCCTCTTATAACTTTTCGTTATACCTCCTATAACTTCTCGTTATACTATCATAATCTCTAGTTCCAGCATTATAACTTCTAGTTATACTCTCTATAACTTTTCGTTATAACCTCTATAACCTCTAGTTATATCACTATCAGTTTCAGTCATAGCATCATCATTATCATCTCATTGACGTTCGTCATGACGATTAGTCATACAATTACTATCAAGACTAGCTCTAACAGTATTACCAAGTCTAATAAGACTTTTAGTCATAATGACCAACAGCATTAGTTGTAGCTAATAATAGCACTATTAATACTATCAATATTATAATGACTATTAATACTAGTCATGCTAATATTGCTGGTGGTATTACTAATGATATTCTTAATATTCTTGATATTACTGATTCTCTTTATACTAATGATACTCTTGATACTATTGATATTTATTATACTCGTGGTAAGTTAATTCCTATTGCTATAACTATTTTAGTTATTTTAATATAGCTATTGATTATTAGCTAGAATTATAGTATAAATAAATTATAATATATTTGGAGTATTATATTTAATTATTATATTTGTCGTGTTGTTCAGTAGAGTAATATTGCTACTGATAATAATATTAATCTTAAACTTATAAGTGTTATGGTAAATTTTGATAATGTTACTAGTAATGTTCAATCTAAGCCTAGAAAGAAAACTATGGCTGAAAGTTTAGAAGAAGCTAAACAAGAGGGTAAACTTGTTGTTCCTGAAGAAGATACACAAGTTAATGCTGTTGTTAGTAGTGAAACTGTTCAGCCTAAGAATAAAGCTAGGAAGAAGAAACAAAGTAAAGTTCGTAAACAGGAAGAACAAACTACTGTTGTTAGTCAAGCTAATGAAGATAATGATTTTAAAGATGCTAAGACTGATAAACGTGGTGTTCCTGTTGGAATTAATGTTCCTCAAAATATTCTTGATGTAGTTTGTATTGTTAAATTCAATGCTGCATTTAGACGTCATACTTCTCTTAATATTCTTCATGCTCTTGAAGATGATGGAAGAATATGTAATTCTAAAGGTGCTTATGTTGACTTCTTATGGAATAAGTTTAGAGTTACTGCTGATGGTGGACTTCGTAGAGAATATAGATATACAGATGATTTATTCATTGATGCTTTAGTTAAAGCTCATGCTGATGTTGCTAGTGATAGTCAACGAGTTATTGGTATTATGATTGATACTGAAACTGAACTTCATAAAAAGAATAAAGATTCTGAAGCTAGTTAAGTTTGTAGTATAGACTCCCCGTAGAGGATGGATAGTGCTGTTGAGCTTGTTAAAGCTAATTCTCATGTTCTTGCCATTTTTATCCATTTTGTTTATTGGGTTTGTTATAGTTAACACGTTGATGATAACTATCCTCTACTCGGAGTTTATTTTATATATAAAGATATGGAAAGAACTGATATTTATTTTGTTGAAGATGATACATATTTCAATAATAATGTTGAAGGTGTTGAAATTCATGCAGAATGTCTAAGTCAAGATTTTGACGATATTGCTTGGGAACCAATAGTTGATGATAGTCCTATTGTTGACCCTGAAAATGATGTTTTTGGTTATTATGATTAAATAAATAAAATTATGGAAAATATTAATATTAAACTTATTCTTGATGAAGTTTTTGGTAAATCTTGTGATAGTATTATTTGTGATACCTGTAAATATAAAGAAGATTGCGAACTTATTAATAAATTCATTAATGATATTAAAGATAAAGGTTTATCTCCAGACCAATATGTTAGAGGTTTAGCTTTATTTGTATATGTTCTTAAAGAACAAAAATATATTAATGATTTTGGTAAAACTCAAGAAGATATTATTAAACTTGCTACTGAAAATGGATTTGAACTTGATTGGCTTATTAATCGTTGGGATAGTATAATTGAAGATAAAGATATTCTTAAACCTATTATTGCTGTTTTTCCTAAATATGCTAAAGATATGATTATTAATATTGTTGAAGCTAATACTAAAATTAATAATTTGATTGCTCAACATATTATTGATACTTCTAATGCAGAATATAAGGAAATGATTAAAATGATTAATCAATCTGTTGATAATAATAAACAAGAGAATAAGTTTAAGAATTTTAGTGATGATGAAATTTATGCTGAACTTAAACGTAGAAAAGCAAATAAATCTGCTAAATAATCCCACATAAGTTTTTGATTTTATTTCTAATACTACCGTCTGTGAAGATAGTAGTATTATTTCACTTGCTGATGATGGAGGAATTGAACTCCGAAACTATGATATTGTTATTATCCGTTTTAATTTCTAAAATTGTAGGTTTTATAATAGTACGGTCTGTGAAGATAGTGCTATTAATATTTATCATAGTCCAAGTGTTATATGTCATATTTTATTTGGTGTTAATGATGTTATTATTGATTGTGAAATTAGTAATAACAATGTCTGTGTCAAACATTTCGTTTTATATGATTTCGTATTTGTAGTTTTGCCTAGCATTGTCTGTGAAGATAGTGCTAGGCTTTTTAGTATGTATATTATTAACTTTAAATATATAATTAAAATGGATAATTTTGATTCTCTTATTTTTGATGGTCTATTAGATAGATACATTGAAGAACAAGCTAAGTTTAAAAAAGGACAAGTAGTTTATATGGAATATACTTATCAATATCATAATCAAACTAAGCTTGGTGTTTGTGTTGGTATTGTAACCGAAGTTGGAATTACTAAAGTTGAACGTACAGTAGGTAATAATAAATATATTAATTATCCTATTGTATATGTTGTAACTCATGCTAAAGGTGTTAGTCGTTGTGTTAGTGAATGTAAACTTGGTTCTGTATCTGAACATATTCTTAAAGAACGTCTTAAACGTGCTGGTAATAATAATGAACAGAATAATGAGCCTGCTACAAATGACTAGCTATTTACGTTCATACCATATTCATAGATATGATTCTTTTGCCCTCTGTTGAATTTTCATATATAATCTGATTAATCTATCACGATTAATATTGAGTTCAATACAGGGCAAAAGAACTAGCTAATAAATGTTAAACTAAAAATTTAATACAGTTTTGTTATGAATTATGTTGCTTATAAACAAATTGATGGTACTATTACATCTGGATTTAAAGTTAAACTTTATGATATAGTTACTTTGAATACTGGTTATTGGAAAGATAAACTTGCTATTGTTCTATATATTAATGAGGATAAAAAACAAATTAAAGTTCGTATTATTGAATGTGGTATGAACTTAACTCTTAAAGTTAAAGATGTTCAATTTGTTAATCATAATAATAGAACTGCTGCTCGTTCTTATATTGATTTATGTAATAAACTATCTAAAGCCTTTCGTGATAAATATACTGATAAACAGTATATAAAAGATAATTGGTTTATTGATAAGTTTATTATTAATGATATAACTGCTGATACTATTGCTAAAGGTATTGGTCAATATATTACTAATACTGATAGTGATAGATATTCTGTTAGTGCTATTATGTGGCTTAGTGATATTAAAGATTATATAGATGCTTTGCTTAAATATGGTGATTTTGATTTTGTTGCTAAGGCATTTAAAATCTATAATATTACTGATACTAGATTTGAACTTATTCGTAAACTTTATCATTATTTCTATGATTGAAAATGTTTCTCATTTTATACTTGGTATGATATTTGGTTTATCTGTATATCTTTTTATAAGAATTACCATTGTTAGTAAAAAACTAGATAGACTTATTAGAGATATCGACGATACTCAAAATTGGATTAGAAAGATTCAAATTGATATTTGTGATATTAATAAACAATGGGAAGTTAAAAGAGATAGAGATAGAAATAGACTAGATAGAATTGAAGATAGAATTGGTAAACTTGCTAGTGATTTTAATGATATTATTAGAAAGAAAGTTTAATGACTAGCTTGCTTCCATCCTCTACGGGGAGTCGCCACGGAGCGTAGCGTAGTGGCTCTACTAATCTAACTATTATTGAATTTATTATAGTTTTAACTATTAAATATAATTGTTTTATTAATCTTTAAAAATGTAAAGTACTTATGGGAAAGTATGATGAAGTTTCTGTTGTTCGTCAACTTAATAATGTTGGCGCTGTTATTGGAATCAATCCTGCTAGTAAAGTTATTAAAATAGCTAAGAATAGTTCTATTGGTAATGGAACTAGTGGTAAAATTGATTTTCTTACTCATTATTGCGGTTATTATCTTGAATATGTTGATATTGCTCAACAACAAAAAGAACGTGATGAAGAGATTGCTGCTAAGAAAGCTGCTAAAAAGGCTGCTCGTAAAGCTAAATTTGCAGAAGATAATACTTTTAAAGGTATTACTCGTGCTGTTGATAAACGTATGCGTACTATTAAAAGAAAGTAGTATGTTATGGTTAGCTTTAAATTCTCATTTGGAGTTGTAGGTAAATCCAAAGAGAAAGGAATAGTCAATAAATATGTTATTATAGTTGCTAAATGTGAAGGTATTATTAGATATATTGATGGTACTTATAAAGTAGAATACAATGGCAAACTATATAGCATTACAGGTGAAAGTTACAGAACTAAAGGAAAGAAATTTGTTTATGCTCGTCGATTAGATGAATATAATCATAGAATTAAAATTATAAGAGATAGTGAAAATAGAAAAACTGTTGACACTAGATTTTATATTCCTTTTGCTGCTGGACTTATAGCTAAAGGTAAAATTGTTAAAATGCCTTTTGCTAAGGAATTGTTTCATATTACTACGTGTTATAATCGTGGTGATAGTGAATCTACTATTTTAGCTTTTCAAGAATGGAAAGAATATGAAGATAAAGTTAAAAATAATCTTATTGATGTAAACAACGAATTGTAATGATTGGTAATCTTAATATTGCTAATAGTAATAGAAAAGATACTAACATTAAGTTTACTAAAGACCAAGAAATAGCTGTGCATGAACTTATTGAGTTTCTTGCACAGCCTTGGGATGATAAGAAATATATTAATGCTCTTTGTGGTGCTGGAGGTACAGGTAAGACATTTGTTATTAAATATGTTATTAATAATTGCAAATGGTCTGGTGGTGTTATAGGTTGTGCTGCTCCTACACATAAAGCTTGTAGAGTTCTTAGTAATTCTATTGGTGGAAAAGAAGTTAATACAATTCAATCATTGTTTGGTTTTAGACTTGATGTTAATATTGAAAATTTTGACCCTGAAAATCCTGCCTTTAATCCTGTTGGAAAAGATAAACTAGATGGTCTTAAAGTTTTAATTATTGATGAAGCTTCTATGCTTAATGCTAAACTTGTTAAGTATATTAGTAATAAATGTAAGAAGCTTCAAATTAAAGTTATAATGCTTGGTGACTCTAGTCAGCTTCCACCTGTTAATGAGAAAACTAGTCAAGCTTTTCTTATTGCTAGTAATACTTATTATCTTAAAGAAGTTGTACGACAAGGAGATAATAATCCTATTAGTAAACTTCTTAAACTTCTTCGAGAAGATATAGATAATAAGAATGGATGGAGATTTCTTGATTATATATCTAAAAATAGACAAGATTATAATGAAGAAACTAAAGGATTTTATGTTTGTGGTCAAACTGAATTTTCTGATTTAATTGATACTTGTTTTAATGATGAAGAATATACTAAAAATATTGATTTGTATCGTATTATAGCTTATACTAATAGTCGTGTTGCACAATGGAATAACCATGTAAGACATATGATTATTCAAGATGCTGATAAAAGTCTTATTACTCGTAATGATTTAATAATGAGTTATACTACTGTTGTTAATGTTTTTAATGATATTATTATAAACAATAGTGAAGAATATATTGTTAAAGATATTGTTGATACAATAGATAATGATTATGAGTTTAAAGGATTTCTTATTAAGTTTCAAGCTATTCATGGTGGTGCTATAACTCAACCTTTATTTGTTATTGACCATTATGATAACTATACATTTCAGATGTATTATAAGAAGTTGACTAGTCTTATTGATGATGCTAAAAAAGCTAGTAGTTCTGAACGTGGAAGTAAATGGAAACAGTATTTTGATTTTAAACGTAAATATCTTATCGCTTCTAATATTACGAATAGTAATGGTAAGATTTTATTTAGTAGAGATTTAGATTATGGCTTTGCAATTACTTCTCATAGAGCACAAGGTTCTACTTATAAAAATGTATTTGTAGATATTAACGATATGATTTATGATAAATATGGTCATCCTTATACTAATAGAGATGAAATGCTTCGTAGATTGTATGTTGCTTGTTCTCGCGCTAGTAATCAATTAGTATTATCTTATGGCAAGTAAAACTGTTGACGAATATCCTGATTGTGAAAGATGCCCAAATCGTATATTTAATACAGGTAAATATATACAAGGTGGTAGAGGAAGTATTCATGGAGATATTGTTTTCCTATTTCCTAGAGGTGATAGAGTTTATTGTGATGATTATCAATTATTTACTGATATTGGTAATCTTTATGATGAATATTCTGGACGTAATAATACTGAAGATGTGTATATGACTTATAGTATTAAATGTGCTTGTTCTAATAATTATAATACATATCTTACTGCTATTGATAAATGTCGTAATATTCTATGGAAAGAATTAGCTAGAATTAATTATAAGTATCTATTTATATTTGGTGATGCTTATCGTAGTATTAGTGATAATCCAATTCCTAGATTTATGGCTACTGGCGGTAAATATGTATTTAGTAATTATTCTCCTCTTATTAAATTTAAAGATGATAATCTTTATCATGTATTTAAACAGCGTTTTGCTGATGATATTAATTGGGTTAATCAAAATAGAAATAACTATGGATTAAATTATATAAATGATTAATTGTATAGCTTATGATGTTGAAGTTTTAAGAAATTTCTTTTCTGTTACTTTTGTTAGTATTAATAGTTATCTTAAAGTTTTTAAAGATTGTGTTAATGTTGATGGAAAAGCTATTCCTTTAGTTCAAAAACTATCTGTTGAAGAAATTAAAGCTCGTCTTAAAACTGTTGAAAAATATAAGTTTTATATAACAGATAAAGATGATAGTCAATTACTTTCTATGATAGATTATATTAATAAGACTAGATGTTATAAAAATTCTAATGGAAATATTATTCGTACTGACTTGTATGGATTTAATAATTTCAATTATGATAATCTTATGATTGCTGCTTTACTTAGTTTTTATATGCGTACGAATAGTACGAAAGAACTTATTAATAAATTATATGAAACTAGTAAAACTATTATTTCTAGTCAAGATGATAAAGATAAATTTAAAACTGATTTTTATCTTAATAGTCTTAGAAAATATAAACTACCATTTACAGGTGTTGATGTAATGCGTATATTTGCTCTTAATAAAGCAAGTGTAGTTGTAGATAGTAAAACAGGTGAACGTAAACCTGTTCCTAAAGGTTTAAAGCAAACTTCTATTAATCTTCAATGGTATGAACTTCTAGAATATGAACTTCCTGATATTAATGAAGAAGAAGCTGAACTATATAATGAAATTCCTAGTCTTAAAGGAATGAATGTTAAACAGCTTAATAAACTAGTAGATAAATGGGATAGATTTATTCTTGATGAATATATTGAACCTATGATGTATTATAATCTTAATGATGTTTTCATTGTAGCTGAAATAGTTCGTCTTTATCCAGAAGAAATTAAATCTCGTTATGCTATTAGTAAAGCATATGATGTTGATGTTCTTAATTCTAGTCGTAGTAAAACTGCTGATATTCTTTTTGAGAAATTTTATAGTAAATTTAGTGGTCTTGCTCCTGAACAATGGAAAGGTAAGAAAACTGAAAGAACTGCTATGAGTTTTAAGAAAGTTATTTTTCCTTTTATTAAATTCAAAACTAAACCTATGCAAGACTTTCTTGATGAATGTCTTAAAACTACTATTTATAGAGTTAATAAAGATGCGTTTAGTAAAGAAGTTAAAATTGGAAATGTAACTTATACTGTTGCAACTGGAGGTTTACATAGTCAAGATAATCCTGTTGAACTTTGGAGTAGTGGAAGAGAATTATTTCCATCCTCCACGGGGGGTCAACACGATGTACTTGGCAATGATGACTATGTTTATATTCATGCTGATATTAATAGTATGTATCCTAGTATTATTGCTGCTCATAAAGTAGCTCCAGCTCATCTTGATACTAATGCTTTTTGTAATCTTATTGGTTGGCTTAAAAATAAAAGAGTTGAAGTTAAACACAGCGATGAAGATACTGTTGACGGAATTGATAGAGATACTTTAGCTTTAGTTTTAAAGATTGTTATTAATTCTGTTTATGGTAAACTTGGATTTGAAAACGGTAATCTTTACGATAGATTAGCTGTACTTAAAACTACTATTAATGGGCAGTTAATGATGCTAATGTTGGTTGAGGAATTAGAGTTACACAATATTCATGTGTTAAGTGCTAATACAGATGGTATTGTTATTAAACTTTATAAACGAGATATTGATGTTTATAATCGTATTAAAGATGATTGGGAACAAACTACTAAACTTAAGTTTGATACTGATTATTATCATTGTCTTGTTAGTAGAGATATAAATAATTATCTTAGCCAATTTAGAGTTATTAAAAATGGTGTTCATAAACTTAAGCTTGAATCTAAAGGTGCTCTTAATCCTATGATGTATTCTCTAGATTTAACTAAAGGTTATTCTATGCCTATTGTTGCTCAAGCTATTGAGAATTATTTTCTTAAGAATAAACCTGTAATGGATACTCTTCAAGAAGCTACTAATATTCTTGATTTTTGTCTTACTCAAAATGTAGGTAAACAATTTCATGTAGAAGAAACTAAGATTGAAAATGGACAAGTTACTCATGTTGTTTGCCAAAGATATGTTCGATTTTATGTTTCTAATAGAGGCTATATTATTGAAAAAGTTCATAATGAAAATGGTTCTCGTAGTAGAATGGCAGCTGGTTCTGTTGTAACAGTTATTAATAGTCTTGATGATAAAGATATTTCTCTTAGAGATATTAATTTTAAATTTTATTATCAAGAAGCTATGAAGATTATTAATCCTATCAAACTTAAAATTTCTCCTAAAGGTAAAGGTAAAAGTAAAATTAAAAAATATAGTGGTATGTATAATCCTATTTTTAATGAAGATGATTTTGGATGAAAAATATAGTTGAAGAATCATATAGTAAACTTATTAATAAATGGGGTTCTAAAGATTATAAAGGTGTTGGAACTATCCATTGTGTTCAACCTCTTGATTATTCTGAAATTATAAGTAGAGTTATTACTCTGATGAGGAATAAAAATCCTAATCTTAAAATACTTATTGTTACAGATAATTGGAAGAGAAGAACAGAAATTGTTGATGGTCTTAAAAATCATAATATAAATATAGATACTATTAATATTCTTACTCATACTTATGTTAATAGTAGATATAATTATAGTTATGATATTTCTATTGTTGTTGGAGTTAATGAATGGAATCTTTCTTGTAATACAGTTTTTAATCATGCTAGATTTAAGCTTATGATTATAACTAAAGATGCTATTGATACTGCCAAACTAAAAGAAATTTATACTAATATTCCTCCTATTAATGATAATATAAGTTCTAGTGGTATTAATGCTATGCGGGCTTTACTCCCCGTAGAGGAACACAGAGAGCCAATTTTGTTTGTTAATCAAGATGATATTGCTAATTACGATAAATATACTGAATTTATTACTCAGACTATTCAAGTATTTGGTAATCTTGATAATATTAAATGTGCTCGAAATGGTACTCAAGACGGACGTAGTGCTATGCAATATATTACAGAAATAGCTGAATATAATGGATGGAGTGCTGATATGGATATGACTAATCCTTTTAGTAAACAAATTGATGAATGTTATAATCCTCTTGTTCTTGCTGAACGAGTTAAGACTTTTTATAATATTGTTCGTGAACGTATGCTTATATGTTCTGATAATGTTTGTAAGCTAGAAAGAATAGTTGAAATTATTAAAGATAATCCTGATAAACGATTTCTTATTATTAGTAAGAGAGGTGAATATGCTGCTACTGTAACTAAATATATTAATGATAAATTAGGTGAAATTTGTGGTGATTATCATGATAAAATTGAGGATAAAGTTCTAGTTGATAGTAATGGTATTCCTGTTTTGTACAAGTCTGGAAGCAAGAAAGGGACTGCTCGTATAATCAAATCTAAGGCTATTTCCACGCTGAATTTGAAGTCTTTTAATGATGGCTTATTAAGAGTATTATCTATAAAAAATAATTCAACTGACAGCCTAGAAACAAGCGTAGACGAATGGATTTTAACCTCACCTTTATGTGATACCATAGATGAACTTATCTATCGTTATAATAATGTTAATTGTAGTCAATCAAAACTTAAAGTACATAAACTTTATATAGCTGGTACTATCGAAGAAGCAAGTCTTAAAAAGGAAAAGTTATCAGTTAACCATGAAGTTATACAGAATGTTAATTCTGATATTAGTGCTCAAAATTTTGATGATATTATTTGCTAGTATAAATATAATAGTTACATTTGTTGTGTAATCAAAATCGCTCTTTGATAGAATGGACGAAGATAAAGAAGTTAAAGTTAATGATACTATTGTTGCTGTTAGTAATAGTGGTATTGAAAAACAACATGGTGTTCAACATTCTGTTGCTCCATATCAGCTTAATTATATGAGTGAAGCTGAAATTGCAAGTCTTGAAGTATTTATCAAACGTGTTATGCGTAGTGATAAATGTGGTATTAAGTCTGTTGAAGATGGTCTTGCTATTGCAATGAGAGCTAAAGACCTTAGACTTCCATTTTCTACTTGCATTGAACATATTCATGTAGTTCAAGGTAAAACAGGTGTTGATGTTCACATTATTAAGGCATTACTTGTCAAAGGCAGCGTGAGTTGGGAAAAAGTAGATAATTATCGCGCTCTGTACGAATATACAGATGGCTTTAATGCTTATGATGAAGATAAACTTCCATCTGACTGTATTAAGTGTCTTACTCCCAAAGAGGCACAAACTAAAAATGCAGAAGATAAAGACCATGAACATATATATGTTTATCCTGTTAAATATTATAAAGATTATAATGGTAATGTATATAAAGAATATCAACTTAATGGTAAGTTTGAAATAGCTACTAATACTAATGAAGCTAAACAAATTGCTTCTACTGGTAAAGTTCCTGTTTATAGAATACCTGCTGTTCCTATTGATTATATTACTAGTTATCGTTTTTATCGTAAAATTGGAGAACGTAATATGGTTGCTACTGGTGAGTTTACTTATAAAGATGCTATTGTTGCTGGATGTTTTGAAAAAGATACTTATAAGAAATATCCTAAAATAATGATAAGTCATAGAGCATTTGTTTATGGTGCTCGTGAAATTGCTAATGATTTAATTATGGGATGTTTAAGCACAGAAGAATTAAAGACTATGCAAGGTATTGATTTGAGTAATGAAGATATTATTGATATTACTGAAATTCAATAACATAAACAAATTAGAGAAATTATTATTAAACAAAACAGTCGTATGACTGATATTATTCACTTTTAAATTACAAAAATTATGAAAGACTTTAAGAAAGGTTTGAGTTTTGGTATGGGTATTGTTAATGCTGGTCAAAGAGCAGTTAGTGAAGAACCTGAATTGGTAGTTGTTTCTACTCCCGGTAGTTTCCGTATGACTGCCCAAGTTTCTAAAGCTCTCGGCATTGCTCATGGTGAATATGTAATGTTCATTAATAACTGTGCAAATATTGATAATGCTATTATCAATAAAGTACCCGAAGTTGTTGCTTTCTGTGAAGAACAAGGTTTGGATATTGAATCTCCCGAAGCTGCTATGGCTGTTCATGCTGAATTTGATATTTGGGCTTTGGCTAAAGGTATTGCTGAATTAGATAAGAATGGTAATCCTTGCACTACTCGTGTTCGTATGACTAAGAATGATAAGATTAAGTATGTTAATACTTATTTCCAAGAAACTCTTGAAGGTGCTTTATCTTCTTCTAATGAAGAACTTAAAGCTGCTCTTGGTCGTGAAGGTATTACCGAAGATGAACAGAAAGAACTTTTGGTTAGCTGTATTCAAGGTGATGAAGTTGCTAAGATTAAAGGTTCTAAATGTGCTAATACTGCTGCTTTGTCTGGTATTGGTGTAACTCTTAACTTTACTGATTCTAATGTTTGGAAACAGTTGAAAGCTAATATGACTGATGAAGAAGCTACTTCTAAGAATCGTGTTTATACAGTAGATATTGATAACTTGCAAGAAGCTGTTGTTAATAACGGTCATAAAGATATTGTTGTTAAGATTGCAATGCTTACCGAATATAAAGATGAAGAACCTATTCGTATCGGTAAGAAAGCTGAAAAAGAAGAAACTGCTGAATAATCAAATCTTCGTCCTAGAAATATAGTATCTTGAACATAGAGCTGCATTGTTAGTATTGCTAATGGTGCAGCTCTTATTTTATATAATAATTCTTTTAATTACTTTAATTATGTCGACAGAAAAAGAAATTAAGAATGAAGCTACTGTTGTAGCAAGTGCTGAACAAACTGCTAATGCAGAAGTACAAACTCCTAAAAAACGTAGAGGTAGAGGTATTAATAACGATTTACGTGATGTAACTCGTAAAAAGTTTGATGAACGTACTGATTGTAATAAAGCTAATGGCTTGTTTATTGGTCATCTTGAAGATGTTAAAGTTGATTGGGCTACATTGAAAGATGATGTTCAAGGTATGCCTTCATTTGCTGGTATGAGTATTCCTTATCTTACATTTACTTTTGCTAGTAATCATGAAAATATCAATGAACGTCGTTATGTAACTCAACGCCTTCTTCCTGCTGAAAGTAATGTTGAAACTATTCCCGGTGGTAAAGGTGCTTGGAAAGTTGATAACATTTTCCGCTTTATGAAACATATATATAATGTATTTGTTCTTAAAGGTCGTGATTTAACAGAAGAAGAAATTGATGCTCTTACTTTGCCTTTTGAAGATTTTGATGAAAATATGCAGTATGTACCTGTTGAAGCTGAAGAAGTTATAGCTGGTTATAAAACTGTGTTTGAAAATTATGTTAAGTTACTTAACAATAATGGTAAACCTGTTTATAATGATGCTAAAGGTAAACCTATTACTATTTGGATGAAGCTTCTTCGTTTCGTTAAGAATGATGGTAAATGGCGTGCTGTTGTTGGAAGTAAATCTTCATTTGGTGATTTAGGATTTCCTACATTTATCAATGATGGAGTTATTGAACTTTATAAAGAACAATCTGCTCCTAGTTTGCATATTGACCCTTATAAAGAAAGTATTGTTTATCAAAAATCTGCCGAACAAGCTAAACAGCCAAATGTTGCTATGCCTGGTGTTGGTGTAATGCCTGGTGTTCAAACTGCTACTCCTATAAATCCTGTTAGTGGATTTAATGGCGGTGGAGATTTTAGTCCATTTGGTGGTGGTAATGATGCTGCTGGTGCTTTTGTTAATCCAACAGAAGATTTACCATTTTAAAAAATTAAAGTTAGTTAAATAGTTGTATGTAAGAGGATTGGGTACTATTTTAGTACCTAGTCCTCTTTTTTTATATGTTCACGATAAAGGTCAAATTAGAAATATTATGAAAAGAAATATTAGTAATACTATTTTAACTAAAGATTATATTTTCTCTAAAGTTAGTCAAGTAACTATTTTTAGTGTTTATACTGGAATTAGTGTTGAAGATATACAACATTGTATAGATACAGGAGAATTTATATCTAGTCCTTTTCGTGAAGATACTCATCCTAGTTTTGGTTTTAGATATGATAATAGGAATAAACTTAAAGGAAGAGATTTTGCTGGATATTGGTGGGGAGATTGTATAGATGCTGCTGCAACTGTTCTCTCTGAGATTGTTCATAAGCAAATTGATATTTCTATTAAAAGTCAATTTCTATTTGTTCTTAAACATATTGCTTATACTTTTAGAAATATTATTTATGGACAAGATAAAGATGAAAACAACGATTATAATATTGCTAGGGCTATTAGTAATGTACGTAATCATAAACCTATTATTGAACTTGTTACTCGTCCGTGGAATAATTTAGATGCTAAGTATTGGGGACAATTTGGTATTAGTCTTAATTTTCTTAATACTCATTTTGTTTATCCTGTTGACCAATTTTATATTAATCGTTCTACTAATCCTATTCCTAAATATTTTTACGATAAAGATAAAACGGATTTATGTTATGGATATGTTCTTGGACAAGATAAAAGAGGAATAGTTAATGTTAAATTGTATTTTCCAAATAGGAATAAGAAAACTGAAGTTAAGTTTATAACTAATAGTAATACTATTGAGGGAGTTATTAATCTTGAATTAGATAATTATGACGTTATTATTATAACTAAATCTACTAAAGATAGATTAAGTCTTGAATGTTATCTAAAAAGTATTAATCATTCCATCCTCTACGGGGGGTCTACCCTTGAGTCTAAGGCTATTGGTGTTGTGAATATTCCACATGAAACTTATAAACTTCGTCAAATTGAATATGATTGGCTTCGTAGTAAACTTAATCGAAATGGTTTTCTTATTAGTCTTATGGATAATGATAGAACTGGTCTTATGGAAGCTGTAATTCTTAAGAATGATTATGATATTATACCTATTATTATTCCTAAAGAACTTGGTGTTAAAGATTTTGCAGAATTGAGAAGTAGTTATTCTACAAATGTTATTAATGAATTAACTCAACAAGTTGTTAAATATATAGAAGATAATTATGGAGAAGAAACTGAATTTACTTGGGATACGGAAGAAAGTAATACTTTGCCATACTAAAAGTCTAGCTGGTGTTACATATACTGTTATGCGTCCAATTACTGAAGAAGATGAACAAAATCTTAATAAATGGGAATGTATTAATGTAGATGGTAAACGTATTGATAAAAAAGATATTTATTGTTATGGAGAAATTAATCTATCTTCTAATGATGACGTTGAATATATCAAAAAGTTTAGCTTACTTGATACTGATAATGGTGGAACTATTCATAGTAATTTTAATTATCAAGAAGGTTATGCTCTTATTGAAGGAATAGCTAAAACTTATCCTACATTTGATATTATTGAATGGTTTAAATATAATCATTGTCTTATAGGTAAACCAACTCGTATTATTATTTATAAATGTAAGAAAGAAAATCTATGATAATAAAAGGATATGAAGAAAAGCTAGATGATAGAGATATTAGATATATTAATTATGTTATTGATAAATCTACAATGACTGATGCAATTGAATCTTATATTAAAGATTTAGATTGTACTACTATTTATCCTGATGGTTCTCGTCCTAGACAAACTATTAATTATGGTTATCGTATTACTCTTTCTAGTATTGAATATATTCTTGATAAACTTTATCTTGTTCTAGAACATCATCCAGAAAAAGCTCAAAGTTATATTGATTATCGTAATAGTATTATTAAAAGAATTATTGATATACATGAAAAAAATCTTGATTTCGAGAGAAGAAACCCAGTACGATATTATAGTAAAGAACCAAGGAAACGCACTAGAAGTGCTAGCAGAGTTAATCAATCAAAAGATGTCTTTACAGGTAAACCCATTGATGTTAGCACCGGTATTGCAAAGGCTATTAAGCCTAAAAAGGAAACGATTGCTCAGCGTAAAGCTAAACTTCTAGGTGGTAAAGCTGTTAGTTTTGCATTTAATGGTTTAAAAATAAGTGAACATAATGAATAAACTTTATCGTAGAAATAACAATGGTGTGCCCACTGTTTGGTGGGCTGAACTTGACAGTGGTACTAATAGTATCACTGTTTTTTATGGTCTTGTTCAAGGTAATATTCGTAAAGAAGTTTATGCTGTGACTCAAAAAGATGGTCAAAAAGAACTTGAAAGTAGATATAATGATAAGATTAAACAAGGATATACATATCTTAATGAACTTTGTGATATGCAGGGTTTACCCCCCGTGGAGGATGGAGATAATGATACTCTATTTAATTTTCTAAATACTTATCTACCTAAAGACCTTAGTAATGGAAACAGTAATCTTTTACTTCCAATGCTTGCTAAAACGTATAGTGGTAATGTTTGGAAAAAAGTCAGTTGTATGTATGGTCAGTATAAGATTAATGGTCTACGTTGTATTATTACTGCTTATACTCAAAATGATATATTTAAACCTGTTAGGCTTCGTTTTCAAAGTCGTGAAGGTCTTACTTGGCATACTCTTAGCTATCTTGAAGATTATTTGCTTGCTACTATCAATACAAATATTATCGACGATATGATTAATGGATTTGCAGCACTTGATGGTGAAGTTTATCTTCCAGGTTATACTGTTAATCAAATTAATCATTTTGTTAAAGATGCTAATTGTGTTGAAAATAAACTTCTTCAGTTTTGGTGTTATGATATTATGATGGAAGGTAATCAAACTCATAGAAATACATATCGTTATCATATTAAAATGCCTACTCGCTTTAATAATATTAAAGAACATTATAATAATAAAGAACGATTGATTATTCTTCCTAGCGGATATATTACTAATGATAATGAAGCTATTGACGCTAGAAATCATTTTATTAATTTAGGATTTGAAGGTCTTATACTTCGTAATACCGAAACTGATTATCAATATGGTAGACGTAGAGCTAATTATATGGAGAAGTTTAAAGATGCTGCTGAGGGAGATTTTATAATTCTTAATATTTATAAAGAAAAGAAACGTGATTTACCTATTCTTCTTTGTAAAAATGATATTAATAATGAAAAGTTTGAAACTCGTTTAAGCACTAGTCATATTGTTCAACAGGAAGTTTTATTCGATTCTCAATCTTATATTGGTAGAACTGTTCATATAGAATATGGTGAACGGAGTGGTGTTAGTAGAGTTCCATTTCATATTAAAACTGTTGTTATAAATGGAGATACTAGATTATAATGTAATTAAGAATAATAATTTTGATAGAACTAAATCTTATTTTAGTTGTTATTATAAATCTATTATTATATTTACTGATTATGATGCTAAAAGTTATAATTTTGCTGTTAGATATAATGATACAACTAAAAGTAATGAACTTTATGTGATTTTGTATAATGATAATAGAATTAATAATAGTGTTCCTATTATTCGAGATGCTAATACTGGATTTAAGTTATATATTCCTAATATAGTTATTAGACTTCTCGATACAAGATTGCGTAATGCTTTTGTTATGTCTAAAGATGATTTTAATATTAATGTTAAGTTTGTAGAAGAACGTAATAGTTTTTGTATTATTTATCATATAGATATTGATTAAGGTGAAGCCTAGTACATAAGATATTGTGCTAGGCTTTTCTGTTTTACATTGATGTAAAATTGTATATGACACGCTCGTAGACATGATTCTTTTTGCCTGTATTCAATTTTATATATCAGAATGATTAATCTATCACGATAAGATTTGCGTGTCATAATGAGCCTTAAAATGCGTCATTCTCACTATGATATTTAACATTAAATTCAGCATCATTATTACTAGTAAATTCCTATTATATTTTTATATTTGTCTTGATAAACAAAAACAAATTATTATGAGTATTAATAAAGTTACTATTGTTGGTATTAAAGGATTTAAAGGAAGCGGTAAAGATACAGTTGCTTCTATGATTAGTTATATCCTTCATGATGGTATTATGAAAGCTACTTATGATACTTGGCTTCTTTATCATAAAAATGGGTTTGTTAAAAATGATGAAATAATTATTCATTTTGCTGATAAACTTAAAGATGATATATCTGAATTTTGTGGTATTGACCGTAAGCTTCTAGATAGACAAGAAATTAAAGAAAATTATTATTATAATTTTAAGACTGGTATTGTTTCTACTAATATTAAAGATATAGACTGTGTTATTAATACTGTATTAGAATATGATAATTTATCTACACTTCTTCTTTTAAATAATAATGTTTCTATTAAAATTAGAACTCTTCTTCAATATTATGGAACTAATGTTATTAGAAATCATTTTTGGCATGAAGCTTTTATTCGTTACACTATGAATAAAGCATTTGATATAAAAAACAGTAAAGGACAATGTATTATAGCTGATGCTAGATTTGATAACGAATGTGAAGCTATTAAGCAATGTGGAGGAATGATAATTAAAATAGATAGAAAATCTAGTAATGATAATCATGACAGTCACGAAAGTGAACAAATAACAATTAATGAAGATGATTATGTTATTGATAATACTGGTACTTTTGTCGGTCTTTTCTATAAAGTTCTTAAATTTGTAACTGATTATATGATATGAAATTACATCCTATTTTTGGTATAAATGCTCTTGCTAGAGTTTGTATATGTTGTGGTAAGATTATAGGTTATACTCCTATTGGAGATAATATTGATGAAGACTTTTCTAATAGTAAACAAATTGCTGATGCTACTGTATGTAAAGAATGCATAGATAAATTAGATAATGAAACTTGTTTTGTGGCTTGTGATGTTAATAAAGAAGGTTATGTAATTTCTACTTATGATACTTTATGGATTAAAAATAATGGTCTTAAAGAGTTTTTTAAAGAACTTGATTTAATACAACCTATTAATATTATGCCTAAAGAACATTTCTATACTGTATTTGGTAATGTAATTAAAGATTTTTATAGTAATAAAGAAGATGAAAATAATAGAACCTAAAGTTGAACTTTGGCGTCAAGAAGATGCTAAAGCTCATGTTGCTAGATGTGCTAGAGTTTGTTATGGAAAAGAAACAGGTAATGATGAAGCTACTGTTAAAAGATTAATTAATAGTAAACATTGGAGTATGTTTCGTCATGAAACTGTATATGCTATGATTCCTATTGAATTATGGTATGGAAATTTTGGAGAAATTCTTAAGGGCTATAAAGCTTCTCCTTATATTTCATGGGTTACTGTTAGAGATTATATATATGTTTCTACTAATGGTAATTTTATGTTAGATATAGAAAAATATGAACCTGTTTTATATAATGAAATTAATAATTATAGAGTTAGTGAAGAAGAATTTAATTCTTGTGAAACTGCTTATAATCTTTTTGCTCGTTGGACATTTTGTGTAGATACTCAAATTAGTACTTCTCGTGAATTAAATAGAGTTAGTCCTAATAATATTGCTGAAAAATCTACTCGTTATGTTTACGAAGATGGTACTATTTGTAGACCTCATTGGATGAGTAATGATATAGCTAATCATTTTAATAATGAACCTATATTTGACGAATGGATTGTTAAAAATGAAGAACATAAAAAAGTTTATTTATATTATAATGCTTGTGAAAGTAGTTTTAATAAATATCACATTCTTATTGATGAATATAATATGAATCGTCAAGATGCTCGTGGTATTCTTCCTATTGATACTGCTACTCGATGTGTTTATACATATTCCACAAAAGAATGGTTTGATATAATTAAGAAACGTGTGTATCATACCACAGGTAAAGCGCATCCTAATGCTACTATTATATGTAAACTTATAGAACAAGAATTAAATAAACTTGGATATGAAATTAAAATTTAATTTTAATAAAAGAAATAAATATAAAAATATTTGTTCTATTGAAGGATGTAACAATAGTGCTTGTGGTAAATATTGTAATAAACATTATCATCAAATTAAAAGATATGGACATATTAAAACTCGTACACGTTTTGATAAAAATGAAATTATTATAAATGATAATGTTGCTAAAATATTATTATATGATAATAATTGTAATGTTATAGATTATACTATTATTGATGCTGAAGATATTAATAAAATTTCCAAATATAAAATATCTAAATGTGGAAATTATGCTTATGCTAATATTAATAATAAAAACGTTGCTTTACATAGAATTATAACAAATACTATTAATGAATTAGATAAAATTCATAATCCTATTGACCATATAAATGGTAATTGTCTTGATAATAGAAAATCTAATCTTAGAATTTGTACTATGTCTGATAATATGTATAATACATATAGACAAAGAAATAATTCCACTGGTGTTAGAAAACATATTCAAAAAGGTAAATATATTTCTTATCAAGCGTATATTTCTATTAATAATAAACAAATAAATCTTGGTTATTTCGATACTAAAGAAAAAGCTATTATTGCAAGAAAATTTGCAGAAAGAAAATATAATATAAATAGTTTTTAATATTAATAATAATCTAATAGAACTTGGATATGACTTCAGAGATTGATAAACTTAAACACTTTCATGTTGAAAATTATAGTGGTACTAATTTCACTGATGATTTAAATGATGGTGAAGAATTTCTTTATACTACAATTAGAATTAAAGATGACAAAGAAGTAACATTTCTATGTAAATATGTTAAAAATAAACATATTGAAGTTTGTCCTAATTGTATATTTAACAACTATCTTTGTTATGGTCTTTTATGTAATATTGTTGTTCTTAAAGTAGTTAAAGATGAAGAACTTAGAAATAATAAATAAATTATTAACTATTTAAATATTAAAGTTATGAGAAGAAGATTTTATGGCTTTAATAACCGTTTTAGAACTACTAAAAATACAGAAGCTGTTGTATTTGAAAATGGTGGATTTGTTGGTAATCTTGGTTTAAGTAAAAAACTATGGAAAAAGTATATTGAGACTAGTTATAAATATAAAACTAATACTGATAAAATGACTGCTAGTGATTATACTCATTTATTTGGTTATTTAAATCCTTATTATCGTTCTGCTTATAATATACCTAAACGTAGAAAATAATGGCAAGTATTTATAATATTACTACTGAACTTGAGGATATATTTCTTGAGTTAGAAGAAAATGGAGGTGAATTAACTCCTGAATTTGAAGAACGCCTTGCTATTACACAAGATAATCTTAAATCTAAACTTGATGGTTATCGTAAAGCATATACTGTACTTAATCTTGAAGCTGAATCTTGTAAAAAGGAAGAGCAACGATTAGCTGTTCTTCGTAAAACTAAAGAAAACAATGCTGAAAGACTTAAAAGTGTTATGCTTGATGCTGTTATAACTTATGGAGATTTAGGTAAGTCTGGTAATAAAGTTATTAATTTAGTTGATAGTAAACTATATACTAAGAACAGTAAATGTGTTGAGATTGATGAAAATCTTAATCAAATATTTATTGATTTAGTTCTTGAACATTTACAATCTCTTTGGGATAATGATATGATTGATAGTAATTTCTCATTTAGTAGAGATGTTCTTCTTGAACAAATTAATGATAAATTTACTGAAAGATATCCTGAACAATCTGCTAGACTTAGAGAAGAAACTGGAGGTTATTTTACTCTTGATGATTTAGATTGTATTAAAGTTAAATTTGAAATTGAAAAACCTATTGGTGATTTAGCTAATAAAATTAATTTTGATTTACTTAATACTTTCTTTAATCATCAACATGAAATGACTAGAAGCAGCAGTGTTAATAAAACTACTATGAAGAATATTCTTAATGATGGTAGAGATATTAGTATAGCTAAACTTGTTGAGAATACTAGTCTTATTATTAAATAACTTGGTTATACTCCCCGTAGAGGACAGAATTAAGTTCATCCTCCACGGGGAGTCAACACTACTAATCTTGCTAATTATGGAACTAGAAGAAAAAGTAAAAGAATTAATAAAATGGTATATGGATACTTATGGTGTTAATAAAGACCAAGCTGTTAGAGATATTGAAAGTGTTATGTTACGTATAAGTCATAAATAATATGTATAAAGTAAAAGGTAAACCTTGGGCTTATTCTGGTGCTATTGATGTATCAGATTGTGCTACTGCTAAAGAAGTTATGCTTAAAGCTGGACTTAATTTTAATGTAGCTAAATGTGAACTAGTTGGTAAAATGCCTATTAAACTTACTGGTACAGATGAAGAACTTGACAGAATTATTAAAGAACAGAAAAATGGCACTCACGTATTTGGTACTGACATTTATCGTAAGTGTGATAACGCCTTTGCTACCTATCGTACTGATTGCAATATTCCTCTAGGAACAGTTAGAAATAAATATACAATTGTTCAAAACAATGAAGCTTTTAATTTCTTTGATGATGCAATTGGTAAAAATTCTGCTATTTGGCAAACTGCTGGTTTTTGGGGTAATGGAGAAAGAATATTTGTAAGTGCTAAACTTCCTAATAATATTCTTGTTAAAGGTGACCCTGTTGAAAATTATCTAGTATTTACTAATACTCATGATGGTAGTGGTGGAGTTAAGATTTTATTTACTCCTATTAGAGTTATTTGTCAAAATACTCTTAACGCTGCTATTCATTCTAGTAGTAATTATGTTAGTTTTAGACATACATCTAGTGTTCATAACAAAATTAGTATTGCACAAGAAATATTAGGTATTAGTAAAATTAAATCTGAAGAATTTGGTCAATATTGTAATTTACTTGCTAATATTAAAGTTACTGATGAAGATGTAATTCAATTTATTGGAGAAAATCTTTTTACTAGTGATGAAATTCAACGTCTAAAAGATACAGGACATACTATTAAAGATATTGCTTATCGTAGTGGTTTAGCTTTAACTGATAGTAAAATAAGTAGTAGAAAAATGAATGTTATTTCTGATACTTATAATTATTATTTTGATGGTCCAGGTCAAAGAGATATTCTTGGTACAGCTTGGGGTGCAGTTAATGCTATTAGTGGATATTATTCTAATATAGATAATATTGAAGGTACTAAGCGATTTGATAGTATTTGTTATGGTGATAAATCAAGAAAAATAGAAAATGCTTTTGCACTTGCAGAAGCTCTTTAATTTAATAATTTAATTATATATGGAAGTAAAAGTATTTAAACTAAAAGAGATTAAACTTATTAGTGGAGATGTTGTAGATGTAGAACAGTATTGTAATGTTCAACCTATTCTACCTGCTTATGGTAAAGAAGGTGATGCTTGTATGGATGTTTATCCTATTCTTTGTGAATATGATGTAGATAAAGATAGATTTATTTATCATACAGGTTTAGCATTTAATATTGGAGATGATGCTAATGGTGAACCTAATGAAATGTCTTTGCGTCCTAGAAGTAATCTTACTAAATCTGACTTTTATATGCCTAATGCTCCTGGTACTCTTGATTGGGGTTATCGTGGAGAACTTCTTATTATTTTTAAGAATCGTACTTCTAGGGATTTAGTTCATGCTGTATCTACTCTTGTTGAAGTAGTTGATAAACTTAGAGAACATATGCATTTACCTGATAGTATGGTTGGCAATTCTAGACTTAAACTTAATAATGTTAGAACTACAATGACTAACATACTTGCTAAAGTTTCTACTCCACCATATAATTGTGATGGTAAAGATAGATGTTGTCAATTAATTATTAATAGTGCTGAAAGAATTAGTTGGAAAGAAGTTGAATCTATTGAAGAATTAGGAGAAAGTGAACGTGGAAACAAAGGATTTGGAGAAGGAACAGGAGGAGCAGCTAAAGCTTAAAGTTGGTGCTCGTTATATTCATAATAAAACATCTAATGAATATATAATTATTAGTATTACTAAAATGAAACATCCAGATACAGGTGAATGGATTCCTGCTGTTATTTATAAAGTTAATGGACTTGAACCTTTATGGTGTAGAAGTGTTGAAAGTTTTAAAAGTCAGTTTAGTGATGCTAAAGTTGAAGGTAATGAAGTTTATCTATGAAAAAGTTAATCTTGTTTTATTTACCTGATTGTAATGTTAGTAAACTTTTTGAAGAAAGGCTTCATAAAGCTCTTGCTCTATCTGAGTTTGCCGGTAGGTTTAATCTTATTAGGTATAATCTATATACTGATACTGGTAGACAAGAAGCGCGTAGTGCTGGTATTGGTGATGCTCCTACTGCTTATTGTAATGGTGATATTCTACGTGGTGTGCAAAGCGATTACACTATTAGGAAATATCTTCGCAAGCTGTTAGGACAGTCATAGATATGATTCTTTTGCCCTACATTGAATTTTAATTATCATTGTGATTAATCTATCACGATATGAATATCATTCAATGTAGGGCTTTAAAATAGCTAATTTTATAAATTCTCATTATATTATACGAATACTATGGTTAAAATTGAATTTTATTATAAAAGTGCTGATAAAGATAAAACAGAAGCTATGCGAGAAGCTATTGATATAGCTTTATTTGGTACTAATGTTCAATGTAATTTTAAGAATCTTCCTGACCATCTTATTCTTGAAGATATGATACTTGAAAAGGCTGTTGCTGGTAAGAATATTACTGAATATCCTACTTGTATTATATATCGAGATGATACAGAATATAAACGATATAGTAATTCTGTTACTTGGGAAGAACTTCGTAATGATATTAATTATCTTACTGGAGATGAACCTACAAGACAAACAAATAATATATTTATTGAAGCATTTATTGATGAACATGATTGTATAACTCGTGCTAAATGTGCTGATGCTATTGCTTGGATGTGGAAATATCAAAATACTAAAGTAGAATATATTCAAACTAATGTTGATAATCCGAATAAGTTTGCTGTTGTAATTAAAGATAGTTGGAGAACTTATGCTACTTATGTGTATTCTGATAGTCTTACTACTGAAATGATTAAGAATACTCTTCTTAGAGTTCCTAATACTATTAAAGAAGCTGTTAAAAATAATGCTATTGTGTTATGATACGTATTGATTGTTTTGTTAAAAGTGAATGTGATGCTTGTAAAATTGCAGTTAAAAGTATAACTAATGCTGTTAATGAAGCCAGTTGTGATATTACTTTAAATATTAGAAAAATAAGTGAAGTTGCTACTAGTATTAAAAAGTTTCCTACTACTATTATATATAAAGAAACTTTATCGCATGAACTTAAAGAACTAGCTAGATTGGAAGGTAGTTTTCCTAGTGAATATATTGAAGATATTATTGATAAACTTGAAAAAGAATAAACTATGACAGTTAAAGAACTTATAGAAATACTTAAGACTTGTGATGAAAAGTCTGAAGTAAAAGTTGAACATTGGAATAGTACAGTATCTTCTATTGAAGAAGTTATTGATTATAGTAAAGAACTTAGTGAAGTTATTATAACTATTGAATAGTTAATACTGATGCTAATGGTTTATATGTTATATGTAAAGCTGGCTCTAATAGAGCTGGCTTTATTAAATTTAATGATTAGCTTGGAACCGCTACGAGTGCTACGCACTCTTCGCTATACTCCCCGTAGAGGATGGAATGGTAGTTGCGCTAGTAATATTAGTATAGTTATTAATGATAATGATTATATTGATTGAATGAATACTAGTCTATTCCATCCTCCACGGGGAGTTGAGCGTAGCGAAGCGGAGCGTTCTACTAATCCTTAAACTTATAGTCGTTGGCATGACTGAAACCTCGGTAGATAAGCTAGTCTTACTACTGAGGTTTATTTTTATCTTATTGTTAAACTTAAATATATTATAATTATGGTTGCATTTATTGTTCTTCTTGGAATTATATTTGGTGGTGTTAAACTATTAGCTGTTGCTAATAATATTAGTGATAGTGAAGCTATGGATAAGTATAGTGGAAAATTATTTGTTGTTGGTATTATAGTTTTTGTTATTCTTATGTGTGTTATTGGTAATAATGATGATGGTTTTAATTAAGATAATATTATGGAATTTAATACTAAACTTAGTAAACTTATAGCTCGTAGAAAAGTTATAGAAACTAGAAAAAGACTTAATAAAATTGTTCAATCTCCTTTTGAAATAAATAATACTTTAAAAACTGTTTATCAAAATAATGTTGTAGATAATAATAAAAAATATATTATTACTAGACAAGATTATTGTAGAAATTTTGTTACTATTAATATTGATTTTATTAGTAATATGAAATATTTTGATAAAGGTGCTAATACTATATTTATACATATATGTAAAAATATAGATTTTAATTCTAATGTAATTAAATTTACCGAAAAAGATATTATTGATGAATATAGTATTAGTGTAGAAACTTTTTATAACGGTCTTAATATATTATATAATTTTGATGTTATTAAAGCTACTACTCGTAAATCTGTTTACATAATTAATCATAATATTATTTTTAAAGGTAGCATTGGAGATTTTATTAAAGAATATAATAAATATTATGAAAATGTTGATGTTATTATTAATGATAAAGGTAAAGTTATATTAAATATATAATTATAAATATGGTTAGTTTTAAATCTTATAATATCAATAAGTATAGAAATAAACTTATTGATAAACAAAGAAATAGAAAATATATTAATGTATATCTTGATTCTTTAAGAGAATTTTATAATCTTACTAATAATGAAAAGAATGTTTTACTTTATATTAATAGTATATATGATAAAACTGAAACTTACTTTGTTATTAATACTATATTTTATAATGATTGTGAAGATAAAACTAAAGTTCCAATATCTTCTATAAAATCTGTTTTATATAGTCTTAAAAAGAAAGGATTTATTAGTAATTATAAAGATAAACATAATAATATTATTAAAGGTTGTTATGTTATTAAATAAAATAGGGCTTGTCTAGGTAGTGATACCATAGGCAAGCCCTTATTTTTTACTAGGTTCAAGTCCAGCTTATTCAAATATATCTTTAGCTATATCTTTATAAGGTATAATACTAAGTATATTTTCATCAAGTTTATAATAACTATTATTATTAGGTAAATCAAGAACACGATTAATACTACGAACAACAGGTATATTACGAACAGCCATAACTTCAAACTTATTCATACCTTTATATCTACCAGTAGTATATTCCTCAGTAAAATCTTCTTCAATAAGGAATCTAGCAGCCATAGCAGTAGTACCAATTAAGTCATTAATAGTTTGTCCAATAGCAACAGGACTAGACCATAATTTTTTACCTTCAGCATAAGCTCCAAATGGAGTAAATGAAGCAGCTTCAGAAGCAAGACGGTCAGCATGATAAAGCATAAGATTATATATAATACTTTCATCATCATCTCCACCCATACCAGTTATAGCAATTGCTCCAATAATGGCAGCTCCTACATAAAGTAAATCACCTAAATTACGTCTAATATTTGCTTTTTCATGTTCAGGAAGAAGTTCATAGTTAAGTTTGAAATTAACAGCAAATGAAAGTAAATTCTTACCATAAACTTGAAATGCTTTAAGAACATCACTTACATTATTAATTTCTCCTGCATTACTTTCTTTAAATGGAATAGTCAAATAATCATAAAGACTAGTATAACTACCTTTTTCAACAGTACCTAGAGTTTCATTATAATAACCATTCCAACGATAACGTTTCTTAAAACCGGGATAAAGATGTTTATGATATTGCATAACCATACCACCCCACCAATGTTGTTCAATATTAGCAGAACCAAGTTTATCATAAACACCATGAACTTTCTTATTTACTTCACGAACTTTATCAATAAATTTAGCATATTCTTTAAGAGTAAGTTTACTATCAGATTTTATTTGAGCAATTCCATCTTTAAGTTCAAACTGATTATAAATATCTGGAAGTTTAGCAAACTTTTTATCAATATTCTTAATAAGTTCTTTACGTTTAGCTATATATTCTCTTTGTTGTTCTTCATTAAGATAAGTTTTAACAAAATCGAATATAGGATTAGCTTTAAATAGATTATATTTAGCTCGTTTTTTATTATCAGCTTTAGCATCATCCATGAACTTATTGAATTGTTCAAGTAGAGCTTGGTTCTCTCCTCCACGGGGAGTATTTATTACAGACATAAGAGCATCTTGTTCAGCTTTACGATGATACATTTCTTTACTCATTATATCATAACCACCTCTACCATTATCAACAAGTCTATGAGATTTAAGCATAGCAAATAGCATAACATTTTGCATATAATGTTCACCAACAGATTGAGGACTAAATAGTAATCCACGAACTCTACGAATATTTTCTCTAAGACCTTCAGCAGTACTAACTTCAGTTACTCTATCAAAGTCAACTACATGACTAAGTTTAATAATAGCATCTTGAAGTGTACTACTATTTTCACTATACATATTAGCCATATAACTAACAGTTCCTTTAATCCATTCAGATTTACCAGCTTCCCAATCTTTAAGATTAATATATTCACCAGCAGCTCGTTCCATAAATATATTACTAGAACCAGTAAGAACGTTAGCAATACCACCAGTTATATTCATCATCATATATTTACTGCCAGCAATATTTTGAGCAAGAGAACCAAGTTTAACTAGATTAGGAGTTTTATTATCCTTATATTGTTCAAATACAAGACGACGAATAAAACTTCTAAGATGTTCACTAGTTCTAGTTTGTTTTTCTTGTTTATATTCAATTTCACCACCAGCACTAGCTTCTCTATTCTCAGTTATACTACCTTTATAATTTATATCATAAGCAGTATTACTAGTAATAATTTGGTCAGCAGTATAAAGAAGATTTTTAACTGTTTTAATAGCATTATATCTATTACTTTCAATTAAGAAACTATTAAATACTTCTTCCCAATTACGATTAAGAATATCATTATGAATTTTATTATTCTTTTCAATAATCTCATCTCTAGCTTTAATAGCAGCAGCTTTACGTTTACTAAATTCTTCATCACTTTCATTAAGTTCTTTAAATTTAGGTATAGTAGGCAACTGTTGAGTATCTTTATTAACTAATTGAATTAATCTAGGATTAGGAATATCATAATCTTTATCAAAAGTTAAATCTTCATTATTTCTCCAACTAGTATTATTAGGAACATTGGCTGTCCAACCAAGAAAACTAAGAGCTTGTTCAAAGTAATCTTTAACAGTCATATCTTTAGATTTAGGCAAAGCTGGAAGATAACCCATATCAACATATCGCTTATTACTATTAGTAAAACAATACTTTTTCATAAGTTCATTTACTTTATTCATAAGTTCAAGTTGATATTCATTAAGATTAGTATAATTAGGATTATCATATCCTGTTCCTACTTTGTACTTATTAACAAAACTACTATATTCTGGATTAACAAGTTCTTCTTTAGGAGTAATATGCATTTGATTAATACGTGGTTCATAATTACCAACAACAGCTGAACCATCATCTTTAATCATTTGCATAGTGGTCCAAATACGAATAGGTTTAATAGTACGAGTATATGGGTCAAAATAATGATTATCTCTATACCATTGTTTATATTCAACACTATCAATACCATATTTGTCAAGAACTTCTCTTTCTTTTATATAGTAATATTGAGTAGTAGTTTCTCTAGTTCTCTTTTGAAGAATATTAATTGCAGCAGTTCTATCAATATCAGTCCATTTATCTAAATCTTTAGGTTTAATAATACCGTAAATAGTTCGATTAGGTCTTTCTGCAATAGTTCCATTTTCTTCAACTTGTTCACTAAACACTTCTAACCATTTATCATAATACTTTTTACCTTTAGCAAAAGCTCTATTTTTATCAAGTTCATATTGTTTCCAATTATAAGTAACATCACATTCACTTTCAATAAATTCAGCAACACGTTTTGCTTTAGCTTTATCAGTACTCTTTTCACCTCTAGTAATTTCATTAAATACTTCAAAACCAGTCTTGAGTTGTTCTAAATCTTCTTGACTAATATCAGCAGTATTAAGAGTTCTAGTAGCATTATCAAAATATTTTTCAAGTATTTTATTAATAGCTTCTCCTACATTAATTTCTTCTTCGCTCTTAGATTTATTACCTGTAAGATAATTATAGAAATCAGCACGATAAATTCTTAATTCATCTTCAGCAGAACGAATAATACCAACATAAGGCATACCATTACCTTTAGTATATTTATATTTTCTAACTGTTTCAGCTTTTATAAGAGCTGCACGTTCTTCAGGTATCTTACGTCCATCAACTACATTAAATTCATCTTTAGCTTGAAATTCCTTGATAGCAAGATTAAGAACACTATTACCTTTATTAGCGTCTTTAAGTTCTTCAAACGCCCAATTTAAATCTTCTATATCTTTAATATCAAGAATATATCTAGTATTCTTACGAATCCATTCTTTAGCTTCACGATATTCAGGAACTTTCATAAGTTCTTCCATACTAATAAGAAGATTACCATTAGCATCACGTTGACTTTCATATTTACTAATAATAGAAAGTTGTTCTTTAAGTTTAGAATCAAATCCTTCTTTAGCTTGCTTATCATAGAACATTTCTTTAATTTTACGAATATTAGTTTGATAAGCACGAAGTCTTTCAGCTACATTTAAATCATGACCAATTTTTTTATTACCATCTTCATCATAAAGACTAGTAAGACTATCCATTTGAGCGTATATACGTCCAAGTTCTTCATCTTGACTTTGCGTAGTAACATTATCAGTAGCTTGACTTAGAATATCTCGTATTCTACCATTAAGTCTTTTATATTCAGCAAATTCTTTAGGAATACCATCATCTCCTTTTTTAAGTCCTAATAAACTTCTTTCAAGATTTATAATATAAGTAGAATATTCAATAGTAACATTATTACCATCTTCATCTTGAACTGTAATTGGTTTAAGCTGATGAATAGTAGTCATATCAATAAATTTAGCTTTATTAGATAAAGCAATAAGATGTTCAATACTATTTATACCAAATTTTTGTTCAGCTTCAATAGCAGCATCTCTATATTTCTTTATCTTTTCTTCCCAAATAGGATTATTAGGTTGAATTAATCTACCATCATCATCAATAATACTATCGAGACTAACAGATTTACCATCTTTAGCAGCTCTAGATTTAAGTTCTTTAAGATAATTTCTAAAGTCATTAGCTTCTTTAATACCATTAAGACGACCTTCTTCAACAGTACCCATTACATCTTTAAGTATATTCTGCAATACAAAGTTACGATTAGCACGAATATCTTGTATCCAATAATCCATAAATCCAGTATCACCATAAGCATCAAATTCTTTCATAAGACCACTTATATAATTAGGATTAGTAGTGCGTAATTGAATCCATCTTTCAAACCAATCTTTTCTAGCAGAATGTACAGTAGTATTAGAATCAACTTGATTAACTAATTTTTGAATCTTTCTAATATTCTCTTTAGTTTTATCATCAAGATTTGTACTATCAATATCAATTTCGCTAATAAGTTTATATTTATTCTTAAATGTATTAGCACTAAGAATAACATCTAAGAAACGATTTTGAAGTTGTTCATCTTTAAGAACTTTACCAATAACATCTTTATCGTTAATAGGTTTATCAATACCGTCAATTTTAATAAAACGATTAATATCATTAAGAATATTATTAGCTTCAACATCTATATAATTAGCAATGACTGATAATGAAAATTCAGAATTATCAGAAAGACTACTACTATCAAGATAATTAATTTCAGCATTATTAAGAGCGTTTAATACATTTTGAGCAGCAGGTTGACCATGACGAACAGCTCTTGAAATAATTAAACTTGCATTTTTAGCAAATCTACCAATAGGAGTTTGGTCATCAACACTACTATATCTATCAGTATTACTTGTAACTCTATCTATTTCATTTTCATTAATTTCAATAAATAATCCAAGTTTACTATCTTCAATATTAGGATATTTAGCTTTATATTGCTGTAAATCATCGCTTAAATTAATAGCAGTAGTTCCATTAATGTTAAGATAAAATTTATCATTAATAGTATATATAGTATTATTCTCAAAAGGAGTATTCATAAAAGGTTGGAAATACTCATCAGATATATATTTACCATATAGTTCAGGAACTTCTTTATAACCTTTATTTACAGCTTCATTAATATTATCTTTAATACCATCAATAAATTTATCTTGTTTTTCTTGTTGAGTAAGACCTTTATAAAGAAGAACAGCTAATGGTTTATGAATATTATTATTAGCTATAATACTTGGTTCAATACTATTATAAGTTTCAAATGATTCAAGTCTATCAATAGGATAATAAGCTAAAGTTCCATCATAAGTTCCTTTAATATATAAATTTCTATTAATTCTAATAACATTAATAGCATCTCCATTTCTTATTATTCCTACATTATCAAGATTTTCTTGACCATTAAAAGTAATAATACCACTTCTTTTTAGACTATAATTAATTTTATTATTAGTAAGTCTTTTAAATGTATAACTAGGACAATTAAAACTATTATAATTCTTACGAATAAAACCAATTATATCTTCAACATTATCTTTATCAACAAAACCATAACTATTAATACCTTTCATAGCTATATCTCCAATAGCTATTCCGCCCTCACTCAATCCTCTAAGGGGAGTATTACTTATAAGTCTACTAATATTTCTAGTTCTAAACTTATGACTTTCAACAATAAAAGCATATTTAACTAAATCAAGAGCTGTAAGTTTAATAAGAGGATTAGGATGATTCCAAGCTCTATCAAACAATCTATGGGCTTCATCATTAGTAATATCACCTTGTATGTAATTAATATATTGAATATTTACATTACGACGATTATTTCTTTCATCATTAGCAACTATTTCAATATGTTCAAATACACTACCATCTTGACTAAAATTACGTTTAATCCAATCAACTTTCTGAGCAGGAGTAAGTCTAGCAAATACATCAATTTCAGTTTGTGTAGGCTCAAATATATTTTTAACTACAACATCATCAGTTTTAATATTAACTAATGTACCACTAACTCTACCAACTTCTAAAGCTCTAGATTGTCCAGTACCATATTCTTTAATATATTTAGGATGAACAAAATCTCCATTAACAACAGTAACAGGTAAATTAAGATAAGAACTACCATTATTACCTACTTCTAGTTTATTAATAAGATAATCTTTATAGTCATTATATAACTTTTCAGTCATTATTCCACCTTTAGTCCATTCAGCTATTCTATATACATAATCAATAAATACAGGATTAGCAGTTTCAAATACTTGTTGAGTAGCTTTAACACTAAGAGCAGTACTCATTTGTAAAAATGCAGCTAAACTAGGATAACTACTTTTAGATATATCTGATTTAATAAACGCATCTATACCACCACTAATATCAGGAAATACACTCTCTAACAGCAAGGTTTGACCCCCCGTAGAGGATGGAGCATAAATATTACTATTTTCAATAACAGTTCTAGCATCTCTAAATACTTTATCACTAGCATAAAAACTTTGTTTAGCACCATATTTATCAGCACTAAGAATATTAAGATTATTACTTATATCCTGTCCGATTGAGTTTAACCGATTGAATTGTGCTAGAACATAAAGGTCAAATAAAGCCTGCTGAACGCCATTCATTTCCCCTCTAAGACGAGATTTATATGCGTCTGATGAAAATATAAGGTCAGGTGATGAAAATGCGTCAGAAACGCTTAAATTGAATAATTTCTTGAAAGTTTCACCATAACTTTTATCAATAGTTTCAATTAGCTTTTTACGTCCAGCAAAATTAACTTTTTCACCAAAACCAAGATTATGAGCAACTTCTCTAATAGCTTCAGTAAGCGGATTTTTAGTACCTTCCGCAAGAACACTATTGGTTTCTTTCCATTTACGAACTAGTATATCAATAGCAGGTTGCCACATAAATCCAATAGCAGTATCATAATTACTTCCAAAGTCAACAATAGTTTTAAAAGCATTAAACGTATAAGTATTTTCATTATGTATAGCTCCCTCTTTCATAACATCAAGAATATGAGCAGTAGTCTGAGAACTATAAGGATTAATCAAATAACCATCAACATTCTTATCATCTCCAGACCAACCAAAATTCTTATGAGTAATACGAATATGTTTATTACCAATAGTTTCAACATTTTCTTTACCATATCTATTAACAGCTTCTTGCTCACTAATCACATCAGTAGTGTACATAACTTTAATACCTTCGCTATGGTTAGCTTTAGTAACATTTCCAATACTCATAAAAGTATCTCGATTAACACTGATACCTTTAAGTTTAATACCAGAAGTAGCAGCATCAAACCAATCAAGTTGAGTAAAGAAATCACTAGGAGCAACAGTTGTTTTATTAGCACCAACTATTTCTGCATAAGTTTCATTAGCTTCTTTGACATTTTCAAAGTTAGAAGTAGTAGTATTTTCTTCAAATGCAGCAGGATTATTAAATATATCAATAAATGATTGAATAATAGCATTAGTTCTAGCAGCTTGACTACTTGTATCCTCCACGGGGAGTTTCAAGTATGATTCGTAAGACTTAAGTCCACCATCATTAGCAATTTTTTCAACAACTTTAAGATTACCATTATAACCTTCAAGAGTAGCATTAATAGCATCTTCGCTATTTTTTAAAGAAGCTCTAATATTACCTTGTTTATTATAAGTCTTACCAAGAATTTTACGACTAGCTTTATCTACATTATCTTTAACATAATTAATATATCCTACTTCATCTTTAGTATATCTAGCATGAGTAATTTCAGTTGGAACACCTTTAACAAGATTAAATGTTTTAGACATACCATAAACACTATCAACGTCAAAGTCAGAACCAGTTTGAGTAACCCATTCATCAGGAACAACAACAGTACTACCATAAGCATCTGGAAGAAACTCTTTAACATACATAATACATATAGATTGTTTACCTTCAGTAGGAATACGATAACCAATCATAGTACGTAAGCTATCAGGAACTTGTTCAATATTTAATCCTTTAAGTTTACTACTCCATCTAGGAAGTTTAATTTCAGTATAATAAACAGGAGTGCCATCAACTTCTCCAATCTTTTTATATTGAAGTTTACTATCTGTTTGAGTTTGTTTATCAACTTTAAAACCAAAATCAGATAACTGAGCAGCATGCCAACCACTAATAAGTTGCCTAGTAATATTAGTATTAAAATAACTATTAGCAATACTTTCAAGTTTACTATTAATATTAGACAAAAATAAAGGAAGATTATTAAATCCAGCACTATCTAAATCGAAAAACTCAAGAAGAGCTTTTTCAACTCCTTGTTGTTGAGCATTTTCTTTAAATCTATCAAAAAATACAAAACGATTAAGATTTTTAATAGTACCATTAGAATTTAAATCAATATGACCATTACTATCTAATCCAATACCAAGTTCAGCACAAGTTTTTTCAAAACTATTTCTAATATTAGCTACATAGTTATTAAATACTTTATTTTTAAGTTCATTAAGTTCAGTTCGATTAGGAAGATTATCAAGCATTTTCTTCATAATCTGAATAGCAGCTTTATTACTAGCATCAACCATATGTTGAGGAACTTCTTGCTGACGATAAAGATAATTATAACTAAATAGTTCAGAATTATCAAATACATTATTATCAAATTCTTTAAGTGCTTCATCAGTTAAAACACCATCGTTATTCCAAAGTGTCATTCTATTATGTTGCGTAACTTTAACAGTTTCAACAGTATTAATTTGATGAACACCTCTATTAGTCATTATATTATAAACTTTTTCAAGTTCTGTTCCTTTAATAAGTTTAGGAATAAGAACAAACTCAGCGTTCTTTACTTGTCTAGGAACTTCAATACCAACAGTAGTATCATAATATAAATCATAATAGAAATTCTTTTGAATTTGAACTTTATTAGCAAATTTAGTCCAATCAATTTTATCTATTGGAGTATCATCTGTAAGACTTTGAATAAGTCCAGCATATTTATCTAATTCACCAGCAGCAGTAATACGACGAATCCATTCTTCAAGAGTAATATAAGATTGAGCATCATTAACATTAACTCCACCTTTAAATGGTTCTAGTATTCGTTCTCTATCTTTTTTATCAAGTCCAGCTTTTTTAAGTTGATTATCAAGTCTATCAATAACAACTTTATCAGAAGCTTTAAAAGTATTATAAATAGTAACACCTCTAAATTTATCTTGAAGAACTACTTTTTTACGTTTAGTAACTCCATTAACAGTATAAGGAACAGTAACAGCATTATCTTTAATAGTTATATCATATAAATCAGTAGCTATATCTAAATCATTTTTAGTAAAATCAGTATTACCAAAAGGATTACCACTAGCTTGTACTTCTTTAATACGTTTTAGAATAGTTTGACCATTCTTATAAAAACTTTGGTCACCACCATACATATCGTACATACTATCTCTAACAAGATAATCATTAACTAGAAATTCAGCTAAAGATTCATTATTAATCTTATCATCAATAAATGTACCATATTTATTTTTAAGTTCTTTATAACCATTAGTTATATATTCATTTAACCAATCAGCAACAGTATCTTCAAGAGCAATACGTTGTTCTCCATTAAGAACTACTTGATTATTAACATAGCTAAGTCCACGTGTAGACCCCCCGTAGAGGATGTCAATAGTCTTACTATACCCAATTAGTTCATTAAATGCTCCATTACTATTAGGAGTAATTTTACTAACTAAACGTTTAAAACTAAATACTCTACCAGCTAAAACTTTGTGTCCATCTTTAGTAGTAAATACATTACCTTTTCCATCTTTATGGTATTGATTATAAAAATGTTCAGGTTTATTATTATAAGTATCACTAAATTCAAAATCTCCATTAGTTAAAATAGGATTACCATTAGCATTAGTTTTAAACATTACATTAACAGCTTGAGCCATATTAGTAAGTTCTTGAATAGCTATATTATAATATTGTTTAAATAATGGATGTTCTCTATTTATAATTTTAGTTCCATCTTCTAGTTGACTACGTAATCCAGCAAGACTATATCTAGGAGCAGTAATAGTAAAGTTTTTAGGAGCATCACTAGGTATGGGAAGTAAATAATTAGCAGTAGGAGTTTCAGAATTATTAATATCAGTCATAAATAATCCCATAGCAGTAATTAAATAATCACCATCACTCATACTACGATATAAGTCATTATTGTTATTATCTAATTCGCTAATACCATTAAGAAGAGAAGTCTTAAACATACTACGAGCATATTCAGTAAGTTTAGGAGTTCCATTTCCAACTCTTCTAAATAATCCATAATTAATTATATTACCATTACTATCTCTATGTTCAAGAAGTAAATTACTATAATCATATTGATGACTAGCAAACTTTTGTCTAGCATAAGCTTCAACCATAGCGTTTTGCTCTTCGACAGTAGATTTATCATCATTAATAATTTTAGCAATATTAGTAATAAAACTTCTATTAATAACATCAGAACTTAAATTACCTTCAGGATTACGAGAATTAAGTTCAACAGGAATATAAATAATATCTTTAAAAACATCAGCCATTTGATATATAATAGAAGTATCACCTCTATTAATAAAACTATCAGGCATTTTAGTTCCTTTATCCTTTTTAAGCGCTTCTACATATTTATTATAATTTTCAACTGTACGATTAATAACATTAGCAAAATTAATAAGATTATTAGCCATAGCTACACGACCAATCTTAGCAATAGCTAAATTAAAACTAGCTTGATTAATATCTGGAAATATTTCTTTAAAAGCATCATATAAATAAAGATTAGCATGAGGAGTATTTTTATATCTATCATATATACGAAACTTTTCACGAGCAGTAGGAACACGATTAGTAATAATATTATTCTTAACATTATTATAAAAAGTATTCTGTAAAATAGTACGAGAATCAGTATTAGGATTAGTTACACGAGCACGAACATAACTATTACCATTAGAATCAGTTTGAATATAAGTTTCAATTTTAGATATAATAGGTTTATTAAACACCATCATATACTTATTAGCAAATACTTTATTTTTGCTAAGTAAATCATGTAATTGAATTAAACATTCACAATTTGGAATAGTTTCAGATATACGTTTAAGACTAGCTATAAAATTATCTACATTACTAGTATCAGCACTAGCATATAATATTTTAGATAAATAATTAGCATCAGAAAAAGTAACAACTCCTAATTCATTATTAGTATCAAAAGGATAACTTCCATTATTAAGTTGAGAAGCAGCAGTAAGTTTAGGTAAACTTGCAAGATGATATTTAATAATTTCTTCTACGTGTTTATTAAAATCTTTAACTTCACCAATACTTAAATTCCAAAGTTGAGTCATTAAATCAATACCATCATCTATACTATTTTCATCACCTTCAGTAGAAGTTTCATCAAGATAACCGCCTAATTCTTCATAATCAGTAGTTTGATATAACTCATCTCGTTTAATAAGTTTAGCTACATTTTTATTATTAAAAAGAGCTTCATTAAATTCAGTATTAGTTAAAGAACGAAGTAATGCTCCATAATTAAAATCTTTAGCATCACCATATTTACGAAGAAATGCTCCAAGACCATTAATTTTAATAGCAGGACTTGGATTATTAATAAAACTATTAAGTTCATTATTTTTAACTTCATCACTTCCGGCTAATTTCTTAGCACGTTTAAGTCCAGCATTAATAACAGTTTCATTAGTACGTTTTTTAATTTCATTAAAATTTAATGGAGCACCATTATATAGAAAATTAAAACTAAGTTTGTTCATAATATCAGCCATATAAGTAATAGCTGTATCTCTAGCTTTAATTGTACTAAACAAACCACGTTCTTCTTTTTCAGCAACAGAAGCTATATCATCCATATTACGGAGTTTAATAGCTCTAGCTTCAAGAAGAGCATTATAAGCTTGTCTTCCAGAAGTTTTAACATTAATACCTCTATCAGCTATAATCTTTTTAAAGATTGGGTCTTCAACCATAGCTATAAGACTATAATAATCAGCATTATTAGAACCATGTTCTTTAATAATAATGTTATTAAGATTATTATATCCTACAAGTTTAATATTTCCACAACTCATAAGTTTATATTTAAGTTTAAATTCATTAATAGTAATACCTCTATGACTAATGTAAAGTAAAATTTAATTACATCGTCATAGAGGTGGTTTTCTTTCGTTCTAAGCGACTTTTGTCTTCGCTCGATTAATTCTACATACAGCTAAAACTGATACGTCCTGTGTCAAGCAAAGTGGCAAATTCGGGCTGTTGTGCTATTGGCAAACGGCTAGTCAATTCAGCCATATTCACCACTATATCATCATCAACACTACTAAACATATCAAGTCCATCATTAAGATTATCATTATTATAATTATAATCTTGACTATTATCTTCATTAGGATTTTCAGTTTGTTCTGTACTAACAGTTTCTTCTTCAAATTGAAAAGTTTCTTGAATAGCTTCTTGATTACTTTCTTTAGGCATTTTTTTAATAGCTTTATAAGCATCTCTAGCAGCAGCTAATAAACTATCTTCATTAATCTTAATACCTAACATATCAGCAATAACTTCAAGAAGTTTACTAAATAAAGTCTTACGTTTATTAACTTTTCTATTATCATATTTAATTTCATTAAGTGCAGTCATAAGAGCATTACTAGTAATACTTTCAACTAGAAATTCTTCAAGAGCTTCACTTGTATTAAAGTTCTCAAATAGATAAGGTTTAAGTCTTTCTTTAGTAGCATCATCTTGAGTATCAAGCCAAGCTTTAAATTTATCATATATAGGTTTAACTAAAGCAAGAGCTTGTTCAGTATTATATTTAGTATAAAGTTGTCTATGTAAACTTTCATGAAGTATAATATTAACAACTCGATAAACTCTTTGATCAGCAATAGCAGAACGATTAAGCTCAATAGTATCTGTATCACGATGATAAACAGCATTAACTTGATTACCATTATTATCAGTAATACTATTTACAACTTGAATATTTTTAGGTAAAATATCAATCTTTTGAAGAGAATCAATATAATCAAGAGCAGTTTGATCATTAGCAAAATACTTTTTAAGTCCACGAGTTAAATTCTTAGCAGTTATAGCAGATTCAAAAGAATTAAAATTAATAGCATTAAGAGTATCATCTAACATGAACTCTGATAGCTGTTCAGGTATTGCTCCATCCTCCACGGGGGGTCTACCCTCAAGTTCATAAGTAATATCGAGTTTAGAATGAATATCTATTTGCCAATTACCAGCAGTTTCATTAGTATTAGTATTAGCTAATTTAGTTCGAACTAAACCATTACTAATAATAAAATCTTGATAACTATTATAACTATAAGTTTTACCATCAATATTTATAATAGTTTTACCATTTTCACGATAAATATATTTATTAGTTTTATCATTAGTTTTTGTACTATCATTAATAAAATCTTTACTAATAGCAAATTGAGCATAGTTAAACATTTCATCAATAACAGGACGAAGAGCATTATCTAATTCGTCAATAGTATTAGCATTAATGCCATAACTTTTACCTATTTTAAAAGCACTATTAACAACATAAGGAGAATTAATAATAATATTACGTTTATAATTACCAGCATCAGAATTAATAGTAAAAGCATAATCTTTACCATTAAAATGTGCACCTTTAACATAAAAGCCTATATTAGTAGGATTAATACTAATTTGAAGTCCAGTATTTCTATCTCCGTTAATAAGTTTATTATTTCCAAATATATCTCCAAGACTTTGTTTAAGTTCACCAAAACTTATTTTACCACTAATATAATCTTTACAAAGATTATTAACTTCATTCTTAATAGAATTAATAATACGTCGAGCATCACCTTTAAGTAGATTACTATTTAATGGAACTTGTTTACAAAAAGCATATAGAGAAGTACCATCACTACTTGGAATACTAATAACAGGCATACCATTAGTAGTAAGATTTTCAATAATAGTAGGTTTACTTTCTCCATTAAGATATAATTGACCTTGTACAACTACACCAAGTTTATTAATATCTTCGTTATAATTAACTACTGTTTCTTGTACATCATTCCATTCACCATTAGTATCATCAATAGTATTAAGAACTCCATATTTAACGTTAACAGCTTTAACTTTACCTTTAAAATCACCTTTAACTATTGTAATAGCTTGATCATAACTATTAAGAAGATTATTAAACCAACGATTAATACTAGCTTCATGACTATTTTCATAAGGTTGATTAAATATATATTTAGTAAGATTAACAAGATGTCCAGCTAAATCAAAACTTGCAACAGGAGTAGTAAAATCTCTAACTATATCAGGATATTTAGTTTCAAATTCTTTAAATAGATTAACAAGTTCTTCTTGTGTAACTTCTTCTTTAACAGCAAGTTCATATAAATGACCAATAAATTCTTCGTCAAATCTATCGCCATCAAGAATACTAATTAAAGCATCTTTAAGCGGAGAAACAACTTGACCATTTTCAGCATGAATATTATATTTCCAACCTTGATTAATCATATCATAGTTACCAAACTTATCAATATTTGGAACTCCTATATAACCAATAATTGTATCATTAGCAAATATATCAATACGTTTAAGTTTAACATTATATATAGCTTCTAAATAATCACCTTGTTTAATACTAGTAAATGCTTTAACATTTTCATTCTCTACTATATACTTAAGATTAACATTATTAGTATGTTCAACTTGAAGTCTTTCAAGACGTTCTTTAGCAATACCATCAACATATTGAACAAATTGTCTAGCATTAAGTTTTTTAATAGTTGATTCGTCAGTAGCACGATATTTACCTTGATTATTAGTGCTGGCGTAAAGATAGTTTTTTATTTGATTAAACAAGTAATTTTTAATAATTTTATTACCTGTAATACTATCTATATATTCAACTAATTGACCAATACTAAGATATACTTTACCATTAACAATTTTACCTCTAGTATTACCTTCACTATCAACACTATTAGCAAAATCATTCATAACAGCTTCTATATTACGTTCATTACCTGTAACAGTAGCATAAGTAGCATTAAGTAATAAACGTCTAGTACTATCATCTTGAACAGAACTATATAAACTACCACCTGTAAGACCATCAATAATATTATTAACTATATCGCTAGCTTCTGTTTGTTCAAATCCAGCTTGACTAAGTTTATCAATAAAAGACTGTCTAGCATTAAGTAAATCACTACTAGTAGATTCATGCCCAAGAGAATCTTCTAAATCAGCAATACTTTCATAAACTAAATCAGTACCTATTTGACCACGTTCGAAATCATCATCTGGAAGAGTATTATTAACTTCAGGTTTAGGAGTGCTAATAGGTTCTTGAGAAACTGGTTGTTCAGTTTGAGATTGAGGTTGTTCAGTATTAGTAGGCTCACTAGGAACCGCTTCGCTTCGCTCCGCTATACTCCCCGTGGAGGATGGAGATGAGTTAGTATCATCTACATCAGTTTCATTAACTTCATTAACATCAGGATTAACAGGAGCAACTTCTTCTTTAGGAGTATTATTAACATCATTTTCAATTTCTGCAATTTCAGCTAATTGTTCTAATGTAGTTTTAAGATGTTCATTACCTTTAGAACTTAAATCAAGTGCAGCATAAGCATTTCTAATAACTTTATCTATATTAGGTTTATTACCATTATTAGCATCTTTAATAACAGAATTAACATAATCTTTTCCATATTGTTTATAAGCATTACGTAAATCGTCCATAGCTTTATTAACAATCTTTTTACGACTATTATCAAAGAAGTTATTAAGATAAGTTATACGAGATTTAATATTATCATCAGATAAATTAAGTTGATTTTTATTAACCTCAACATTAATCTCAGCATTAACAACTTCTGCTAAATCTTTAAATACTTCATTATATTGTTTTTGAAGTTGAATAGCTGATTGAATATCATTTTTATTTTCAATATCAATAGGAGTATAAAGTTTATTAATAGCATCTAGACGTTCATTTAATTGAGCAATACGTTCTTGCTTAACAGAATCATTAATTGCTGCATTATCTTGAATAGTTTTAATATCTCTTTGAATACTATTAATAATATGTTGATAAATACCATTCTTAGCAGAATTAATATCAACATCTTCAATATGATTATTTGTAATATCTTGATTTAAAACATCATTAGCCCAATTAAGAAGATTATTATAATTTTCTTGGCGATTACGAGCATGAACCATTTGGGTAGCTATAATACGACCAACTTCAAATCCACCACCAAGTCTATTAACTTTATTTAAAGTAGTATTATATTCATTTTTAAGATTATTAATTTCAGTTTTAAATCTATTAATAAGTTCATTACTATCTTGTTGTTGTAATCCAAGTTTATTAGTAATACTATCATTAAATTCTTTACTATTAATAGAACTTTCAAGAAGTCCTAAATTACCAGCGTTCATAGAATTAATAATAATATTATCCATATATTCTTTTTCAGCTATACTACGAAGTTCTTCTTCAGTACCAGTAATAATATCTGGATTAACCTGTTGACCATTTTCATCAGTAATAGTTATAAATGGATTTTTACCATTAGCAATACTATTAAGTCTTTCTTGATATGCTTGAAAAGTAGCAGTACGACCAAGAATTTCATTTTCTCTTTGTTTTTCAGCAGAAGTCCAATCTTTATCAAGACGTTTATTAATAAACTCTCCAGCTTTATTCATAACACTACTAAAAGTAACACCACCAAGAGCACCCCAAAATGCTTGTTCCCACAACATTGGGTCTTGAAGATAATCTTTAATAGTTTGTTGAGGAATATCTTTATCAAATACTTTTTTACCATTATATAAACCATCTTGACTAGCTATATAATTAATAGCTTCTTCAACTCCTTCTGTCCATTCGGCTCTAACACCATGAAGAATATCATCACCTACATCTTTTAATGTGCTAGTAATAGCTTGTTTAGTAGTTTTATTACTTAAAGCATTAGTAATTGCAGCGGCATCATCAATATTACTATTAAATGCAGTATTTAAATTTCTAAGTCTAGAACTAGTTATATTACCACTTAAAGCATTTTTCCATAAGTTCTTTAAACTATAAACTTGCCATACGTCAAAAAGAACATTAGCCCAATCTTCAGCAAAAGTAATATCAGCACTATTTTTAGCAATATCTTTAGCTACTTCTTCATCAGACATATCTTTATATTTAGGATTATTATTATAAAACTCTTCTCTTTGTTTATCATTCATATTAGCAAGTTGAGTTTTAGAATAATCTTCAATATCATTATAAGTTTGTCTAGCTTCTTGATAATTTTCAAGATAACGAGAAGGAACTCCAATAGCAGTAGCTTCTGCTATTCTACTAGTAATTGCTCTACTCTTTTGCGTCATATTAATAACATTAGCCATTTTATTAGCTAATTTATTAAACTTTATACCTTTACCTAATAAAGAAACACCTTTAGCAAGACCAGTACTAGGAATCATAAGAGTTAAAGAACTAGCTATACTAGGAGCATTGCTAGCCCACCAAGCAAAATCTCCAATATCAAAAGCAGCATTAGGATTTTCTCTATATATAGCTAAACGTTCATTAATAGATTCTTTTAAAGATTCAAGTTCAGAACTTATTTCAGATTGATAATCATTAGGACTATTACTAACCATATTATAAAAAGCATCAGCTAAATCAGCAAAACCAATAGCTGTTCCAACAGTAATCTCATTACCAATTTGCCCAATCATTCTTAATCCTTGTTCCCAATTACTTTGATTAACAGCACGTTCTTTATCAAGTTTTTCTGGGTCATCAACAGGATTAACATAAACATCATAAGGAGCATATTTATCTATATCATATTGATTAAGATTATATGATTGTCCAGCAATACGACCAAATAAACGACCACGACCCTGGTCACTAATAGAAGTGCCAGGGTTGTAATCAACTAAAGTAGGAGGCTGTATAGCCCCCTTTTTAGTTTTAGGATTATATTTAGGATTAGGTGTTTTATTACCACCTTGTAGAAACTTTAATACATCCATATTAATATAGATTATTAGTTAATTCATCATAGTAATATTGAATAACATAAGGGTCTGAACTGCCACTAAGTTGAGCAAGTTTAGTAGCAACATTTTGTTGAATAGCTTTAACAGCATTTTCATCTACTGTCATTCCAGCTTTAACAGCAGTTACAGTTTGTTCCCATTGAGATAAATTATCTACAATATCAACAGCATTTTCTTTACTTACTAAACCAATAGTTTGATTATTAGTAGAATTAATTAAATTAAAACCTTCACCATTTGGTACTAATTTAAATTTATCAATTCCAGTAAATGCAGCATTATTAGTAAGAGAAATAGGTCTATTAGCATTATAATAATTTTCTACTTTACCGGCAGCTCTCCAACTAGTATCTTGATTCCAAGATTGAATAATAGAACTATCAATAGCACCACTACCTACAAGTAAAGTAATAGGTTCTCTTTTAAGTTTACCTTCTGTATCATAGTAACCTGCAATATTAATTTGAACTCCAACATCTCCTGTTTTTGGGTCACGAACAATAGTAGGAGTAATTTCGTTTTCTTTAGCACTTCTAAGATAAGCTGTATAAGCTTTTCTATCTTCAGAAGACATAGGCTCAAATATTCCATTTTCACTAGTAATATAAGCTTCACCTTGAGTTAAATCAATACCACTACGAATAGCCATCATAGCTTGTTCTTCTTTATTCTTTTTATAAGCTGAAAGTTTACTAGCTTCTTCAGGATTAGCGTTCATCATAAAATTAATTTCAGCTAATTCTGGAGTTAAAGCACTAATACCAATAGTAGAAGAAGTTATTTGACCACCATCAAGAACAGCATCATTTTTAGATTTAAGAGAATCAACATAATCAATTAAACCAATATAAGGTTCTTTATTACCTGTTGGTAATCCAGCATGATGTTCTTCACCATTAGAATCAACTCGAACAAATTTATCACCATAACCAAAAAATCTAGTCTTAGCAGAATTAAGAAAAGCATTTAAAGGATTCCTAGTATCTTCAGCTTCTTTAACAGCTTTGCCAAAACTATAAATAGATTTATGATAATCTTTAGGTAATTCAGCATATCTATAACCATTACCATCAGAACCAAATCTTATTCCAAGACTAGCAGCTTTTTTCTCTCCACCAAGAGCATTAATAAACGAATTATAAACATCATCGTTATTAAAATATTGTCTAATAGAACTACTATCTCCAAATATCTGATTAACATATTTACTATATGTATCAGAATATTTATTAGAAGGTAAATCACTTAAACTAATAATAGAATTATATGTATCAAATCCATCAATACTATCTTGAGATTTACCAACTTTAAGATTATTAATATATTCTTGATTATCAATAATATCATTAAGATAACTTAAAGCATAAGCTCTATCAGATGGATTAGTAATATTAGTCATGATGCTAGTTCTAATATCATCTGGATTAGCAGTACCTAAATCAATATTAATATCAGGATTATATTTATTAAGTAATCCAGCTATTGATTGTCTATTACTAGTAATTTCAGCTTGAGCCTGAGCAGGCATAAAATTATCAATACGAACAGGAGTACCTTTATAAGTTAGATTATCAATAGCTTGTTTTCTTTGAGTTGCACTTCCTAGTCCAGCTTGTTTAGCTAAAGCTAATTGAGCTTTCCATGCTTCACCATAAGTAGTATTACTACTTTGATTATAAAAAGTTGCAGCATTATAGAAAGGGTCAATACGTTTAGCAAGATATTGTTCAGGAGTAAGAAGAATACCATTTTTATCTGTTATATCAGGATTACTACCATTTTGGTCATATTTCCATTTAGCAATCTTATAATCTTGTTCAAGACTAGCTTTAGCACCAGGAGTATTTTCAATAACAGCTTTAACAGCTTCAGCAAGTTTAGCTTTACTTAATCTTTGCCATTGACCTTTACTATGAGAATAAATTTCTCCTGTAACTGATTTAGTAATATCATCAGTAACTTTACCACTAGCATCAAGCCATCTAGTTTGACTACCACCACCTTGTTCTTTAGCAGCCCATTGTAATGCTTGATTGAGTATTTGATTCATAGGAACTTCAGAAACTTCTCTATCTGTAGGAGTCCATTTAGTTCCACCAACAACATTACCATTCTTATCAGTTATATCTTGATAGTTATATTTATTAACAGCACGATAATAATTTTTATAATCTTCTGATAAATCAGTACGTTTATCAAGATTATTCATATATGCCTTATAATCTTGTTGAGCACGTAAACGACCAATCATTCCAGGACTTGAAGTTATATCTCCATAAGTTCCAACTATATCATCAAGACTAGAATACGCATTACCATATTGCATATTTTCAGTAAGAGCATTACGAACTTTATTAAGTTGTTCTTGGCGCCAAGCATATTCAGCTTCATTTAAATCTAATTGAGCAAGTTGAGCATCAATTTGAGATTTAGTTTGAATAGCTTGTTGATGCCCTTGTTCAAGAGTATTATAAGTTCTAGCTAAGACATTTAAGTCAATAGGATTAACTTGTTGTCTAAAAGTAGGAGTATAAAAATTTATCGGCATGATTGTTTTCCTCCAAGTTTTCTACGTTTACGAATAATAAATTCATCATAATCAACTCCAGCATCCCGCATAATTCTATCATCTACATTAGGAGCAGATGCTATCATAGCACCAATAGTATTATTTAAAGCTTTACGATTTTCATATCTACTAATCATATCTTGAATACCAGCATTAATTCCACTAAATAAATTATTAATATTAGTTACTTTAGCTTCTCTAATACCATTATCAAATGCTGCTTTTCTATCTATATATTGATTGTATTGTTGAGCATTAAATTGACGTACACTCTGTTGATTACGTCTATCTTGATTAATAAGATTAGTTTCGATATTTTCTTTTTCACCATAAAGTTGATTAACAGCTTGACCAGCAGCATTGCGAACTCTTTGTTTACGAGCTAAACCTACACGACTACTAGCAGTATTAGAGTCAATATCTCGATAAGCTTCAAATTTATCTTCTCTAATTCTATCAAGTTGAGGATTAATATTATATTTAGTTTTAAGTTTACTAGCACTAATAAGAGTAGGCTGTCCCGGACCTCTCATTTTATTAATAGCTCTTTTACTAGCAAAATAACTAGCTAAACTACCAGCTACATTACTACCTAGTCCAATCCAATCAGCAATAGTAAGATTTTTAAATTTACCTTGACCTTTACCATCGGAAGATGTAGTTCCTTTAGCAGGTGTACTAGTAGAAACAGGTAAAGTAGTTGGAATATTAGCTTCTACTTTAGGTAGATTGCGATTATAAACAGCAATTGGAGGTGTTTTAGTAGGAACAGATTGAGTTGATTGACTTGACTTACTTCGTCCTCCACGGGGGGTCTTCCCACTAGATTTAGTTTTAGATAAACTTGGAATATTAGTATTATTTGTACCAATACCTCTATTATTTCCATGACTCCAACCGGCTCTAACTAAACCACTAGTAATTCCAGCACCATCTTCAAATAAAGGAAGTCTACGTTCTGCATAATATTGAGGACGACGATTACCATTATCAATATTAGATTTATTAGTATTAGTATTTACATTATTATTTGTAATACTATTTTTAGACCATCTTCCATTTCTAAAAGTATAATCACTACCAACAATAGTTTCTCCTCTAGCAGATTTATTAATAGGATAAGCAGAAGTTCTATTAATAGTTCTATTAGTTATAGGAACATAAGCTCCAATTTTTTCATCATATTCCCAAGTTCTTCCATGGCGATTAATACGTTTTCCGCCAACAGCAAATTTATCGCGTAGACCCCCCGTAGAGGATGAAGAATGAATTAATCCATTCTTAACATTACCATTAATACTAATAACTAATCCAGTATTACCTTTTTTTCTAAGTTCTGGATATTTATTATAAACTTTAGCTTTAACATCATTTCTACCATGTAATCCAGCTAATCTTAAAGCGTCAACAGCATCAGCTTTAGTAGGAATAGGATAACTTCTATGTCCACCAGCAAAATCTTTTTTAGCTACACTAGGATAAGGTTTCTTTTTAGAACCATAATCTTTATCTCTACTTAATCCACCCATAGCTTTTTTATTTTTATTTATATTATTTTTATTTATATAATCAATAGTTCTAGAAAGATTACTACCATGTTTACCGATAGTTGTTCTATAAACTTCTTTAATACCTTGATTAATCCAAGTATTATCAATTTTATTAGCTAAATCATAAATCTTTTGTCTACCTAAATTAATAAAATTAGTAGCAGTTCTACCTATTCTAGAAACTTTAGTTAAACCTTTAATAAATTTATAATTTCTATTACCAGCTATTGTAGGATAACCACCAATAATTATCGAACCACTTTCAGCGATTTGTCTTTTATATTCATCAGGTGCTTGATAAATTTTGCCACCTTCTTTATATTTAGTTCCATCATCATTAATTCTATTTCTATCTTTAAAATCTTCTTGAGCTTTAAATACTTTATTAGGATTAGCTCCACCCATAACTAATTGAGCAGGACTAGCACCGTTAAGAATAGGTTGTGCAGAATAAACTTTAAGTTCATTTCCATTAGTTTCAACTACTTCACCATCTTCTACTTCAATACCAGTTTTATCACTAGGACCAATATCAATACCACCTTGACTATGTTTTCTTCCATTCATATAAAAGAAATTATTACCAAGAGGTTGAGCAATACCACCAGCAACTACATTTGGTATTTTACCACCAACAGCATATTGTTTTTGAGGAAGATTTTTTCCATTACTTCTAGGAGTTTGAATAATATTAAATGGAAATGTTGGTCCAAGTTCATCATCACTAGGAAAAGATTCTTTATTAAAATCTTTAACATAATTAATAAGTCTACCAGCAGTATTATTCATTAATTTTTCTCTATTATCTTTAGATACTAAATTGTTTATACCATTATAGAGAAATTCATTACCGAGTCTTATTAAACCAGTAGATTTAGCAACTTTATCATAAGCTCCACCAAGTGGAGGAATACCATTTTGAATAAATCTTCCATTACTAGTAACATTACCTCTAAACGTACTAGGTAAATTACTTATATGAATAACTTTATCTTTTCTAGGCATTTTATATAATATAATGAGAAATTGTAATTTGATTGATTTTAAGGCTCTCTGCTGAACGATAGCCTATCAGTCGATTAATAGTTCATACCTATATATAATAATTCAACAGAGAGCAAAAGACTAGCGTCTATGACCGCCACAGCGATATACATTTAGCCTATCTCGATATACTGATTGAGGCATAACAGGTTGTTGAACAGTACCATTAGTAATCCATTCAGGACGTTCAAGACCAGTTTTAGGAGCACTATAACTAGCTTGGTCAGCTTGTTTAACTTGAATTGGTTGTTGTCCTTTACTTCCAAACATACCACCAATTAAACTTCCAGCAGCACCAATAGCAGCACCAATCCACGCTTTTCTACGTCCACCACATTTATATTTATTAATAAAACTAGAACGTTGATACATAGTCATCGGATTAGTCATTTTATCAGAAGTAATATTAAGTTGCTGTTGACCAGCTTGAAGTTGTTTACGCTGTTCAGCTTCTTGAGCAATACGTTTATTTTCATTAATTTGTTGATTAGCAGAAATACCTTGACCTATTGCAGTACCTAATTCACTAAGTCCTTGAACTCCTGTAATAGAACTAGCAAGATTACCTAAACCGGGAAGAGCATCAGCAAATTCAGTACCGAAACCAGCTTTACGTCGAACTCTACCACCACATTTAAGAGTAAGCTTATCATTATATTGACCAACATAATCTTGATTAGCATAAGCACTAGTTAAAGCTTGAGCATTTTGTAAAGCATCTTTATGGTCTTGCGCAGCTTGAGCTTCAGCTTGAGCTTTTTCTTGAGCTTTCTTTTGTTTATTGCCTTTAATTATACCACCAGCAATACTAGCAGCTGCACCAATAATAGCACCAATAAAAGCTTTTTGTCTTTGTCTATCTCTATACTGTATCATAATTTTCTAAATTGAGTTTGAGCACATTCAAGACTTTCAAATTCAATGCGCTTATTATCTGAATTATTAAATATGAAACGAACTACAAAATAATTACCATATACTCTACGAAGTTTATCACTTATAGCAGTAGGATGTTCTTTAATATTATTACGAAAATAATTAAAGTTATATTGAGTTAGTTCATACCAAGGTTTTTTATACTTATTAAATTCATTAAGTTTATCAATATTAATATCTATATCATCAGTATCATTATCTTCATTAAATATACGAAGTATATCACCAGCATAAGGATGTTCTCTTAAATCAACAGGATTATTAATATTATCACTATAAATAGGAATATATATCTTACGCACTTTATATTTAATAAATTCAAGAAATTTAATAAGTTCATAAGATTCATTAACCATAATATCAATATAACTATTATGAACTAATATAGGCTCATCACCAACTTCTTGTTTAGATACTAAATATAGACTTCTACTATCATCACCCATGTGAGTATTAAATCTACCATAATTATATTCATTAGTAAATACATGAAGAGGACAATTAAGTCTATCATCATTATGTTCAGTTTGAAAATAACATTTAGTTTTAGTTGACCAAGCATTATTAAAATAATAATCATGTAAACTAATAAAGCTACCAACTTTATAATTAAAACTTATTACTTCATTATGAGCTTCTTCAATAATAGTTTTACTAACAGGATTTATATTATCATATGTATAATCAAACTTAATTAAAATACGATTATTATATTTATCATGAGCAAATCTAACATTATTAGGACGATACTTATCTAACCATAACTTTATATCTTCATACATTAATTTAAGTTGTCCATCATCAAATTGATAAAGAGTATGAAAATCGTCATTATAGAATATATAACCAAATTCTCCAACTATATATGCTAAATCATCTTGCAATCCACCATATCCTTTATCACTAGTAAAAACTTCTTTATAATCAACTTCAAAAGCATCGGGTTGATAAAGTTGTACATTTTCATCTCTAGTTTTAAGTGCAGCACTGATATCAAACATAAACATACTATGTTGAGTATGTACTAATAGATAATATCCAATACCAACAAGATTAGTAATTATTCCTTTATTTTCAGTAATATTTTTATAACCTTCAATAGGAAATACTCTCCAAGCATTAACTTCACTTTCATCTTGAATAATATTACTACGTCTTATAGTTTTATCAAAACGAGTAATATTAATAATATCATTACGATATTGAGTTAATAACTTAGGAACAAATTGGTCAACATTACCAATAGGGTCTTTAAATAAATCAACACTATTTTTAGGTTCTACAAACGTACCAAATGCAACACTTTTTGTATCAGTTTCTTCTTTAATACTAAATGCTATTTTACTAGGTTCATTATTAAAACATTTACTTTCAAAGAACTTATCGCTATAAAGAGGAAATTGAATATATTCAACAAAAGGTTTATCAAACCAACAAGGATGTGTACCATCAATATAATAATAAGGAGTATTATCAGGTGAATATAATCTATAATCTCCTTCATTCATAATAACTCTATTATCATTATATACTAATACTCCATCATATGTCATTCTACCATTATATCCATGTTCAATAGAATATGTTCCACTAGAATAACGAACATCATTAAGTCTTATAAGTTCTTTTTCTTTATTAATATAAATGTTTCTAGTACAATTAAGAACAGTAGCAAGAAACATAGTTTCAGCATCTAAAGAAAGTTCTTTATAATCATCCATTTCTAATGCTGTACCCTTTCCAGCTCTATCATCTGCGATACTATCAGCTACTACTAATTTATAATTATTAATAGGTTTATATACATTTCTACTTATTACTCCTATAACAGGCATATTATAACTATATGGATAAGTAGTATTAACAACCATATCAACAACATCAGATTTTTCTCTAAATGGTTCAAATGTACATTTACCATCAATACGAATTATATTAAAATCATATTTAATAGTATCATCAATGTCAAATCTACCACTATATAGATAACATTTATCACTAGTATAATTATTAGAAACAAAACCTGGCTTAGCAGCATAATTAGATTCTTGCCATGTAACATTACTAGCTATATTAGCAAAATCTTTTCTAGTTAATAATCCTGTATATCTAGTAATAGGTTCTACTTTTTCATAACTAACAAACCAACCAACATAACCTAATTCTTTTATTTTATTCCAAAGATTATTATCAATATTAACATTAATATAGAACTTATTAAAGGTATCATTCATATTATATACAAAACCTCTAGTATGTTCTCCACCAATAGATTCAGACTTAAATATTAAATCTGGTATTCTAAATAGTTCATCACCATTAATATTTTCATAATAACCAAATTTAGCTTCATTATCATAATTGCCATAAATAATTTGATTACTAGTTGGAGTATAGCTACCACTATTTATAACTTGATAAACATATAAATCATTATATTTATCTTTATCTTGATAGTCTATAAAATAATTAGAAATAAGAGTATATAAATCATCTCTATTAGTTGCTTCTAATTCGCCAGCACTATTAAGTAAAATATTAGTTAAAGGATTATTAATAGGTTCAGCAGTATAAACTACAATTTTACTATCAGCAATATATTGTTTAACATTAGAACTAATACTAGATATTGGAATAGTTCCACTAATTACAACCCAATAAGGAATAGTACCAGCAGTACCATTAATCCAATCAACAGTTATTATAGTACAATGAGAATTATCATTTATAACATCATTTATATATTTATCTTTATTAGATAATTTATATCCTCTACTAGCATCACCATACTTATCAACAAAATGAATAAAGAAATTATATACTTCTCCAGGAATAAGAGTATCATTCTTTTTACGTTCATTAAAATCATAAGAAGGATCAATTACACTATGAGTAATTCTCATTTTACAATTATCAATATCAAATTGAGCAGTTCCAAATATTATAACTCCGCTAGTAAATACAGCATCTTCTGTAAATCCAACACCATTATAAGTATAACAAACAATTTTAACTTCACTAGGTAAACTATAACTAGATATATTATTTTCATACTTATAACTAGTAGGAATAATAAAACAATTACATGCTAAATATTCTTTAATATTAGCTCCGCCTTTAGAACCTACTTTTATTACAGTATTATAATTAACTTTTAAATATTCATGAGCAGCAATACCTTGAATAACAGTTTCATTAAGAAGAGTTTTAAAAGTACGAAAAGGATATTGATTATTATTAAATAGTTTAGTATAATCAGCTATTTCATAATCTACAGTTCCAGTAAATCCAAGACTAGCCATTTTAAAATAAGGTCCTTTTTCACTAACTGCATGTACAACATTATAACTGTTATAATAAGCATTAACAGATTTATTTCTAAGTTTAATAACAATATCATTAACAGATTCTTCTAATGTTTTACCATCACTCAAAGTTCTATTATCATTATCACTTTTTTCATCATAATTAGCAATATATATTCTATTTTTATAATTAATAATGTTACCAACATTATAATAATTATAATAATCAGTAGTTAAATCTGCTATATTATATTCCACAAGTATATCTCTACTAAACTTAAAAATATTACTATTTAAATCATCAGTTCTAAAAGCTTGCGTACTATCTTTTTTACATATAATAAGTCCTAATTGATAAAGTCCTGAACGACCACCAGTAATACTTACTTCAAAAGTTTGATTACATATATCTTTAGAATCACTAAAAGAATCACTATTTCCATAGCAATATCCATTAGGGTCATCTTTAGGATCATAAACAAACTCTTTACGAAAACAAACTTTATTAATAACTTGTGGAATTATAACATCATTAAAAATAGGAAATCCAATACTATACCATTTAGTATAATTAGTCTTATCTATTTTATATCTAATAAACATAAAATAAAATCCTTTATAAGCAGCTCCACTAACATAATTTAAATTACTAACTGTGGGTAAAGTTACTTGAGGAATAATAGACATTTCAGTATCAGGACTTCCAGAATCTAAATCAATATTAATAGTTTTAAGAGGAACATCAATAGAGGCATCGCTTTCAGCAACAGCAATTATAAGATGATTTTTAACATTATATGTATATGTTCCTTTAATCTTACCGCCGTTATATTTCCAATTACTATTTACTCTATAACAACTAGAAGATTCTTCATTATATCTATAAATATAAGATTCATTATTATCTACATTAATAACAAATAAAATAAGTTCAGTGCTAGTAGGAATAACACCAACTATTTTAAAATTATTAATACCATCTTCATGAATACTATTAGCAATTATACTACAATCTTCAAGCCCTTCTTCATTAACAATCATCCTATCGTCATTACTTACTTTAACGTTCTTAGCAGCAACTAATGAATAAGGTACACAATCACCCGGATGTTTATTAAGACTAAGTTTCTTTTGTATATTCATAATTATTTAGGAAAAGTAAAGTTATAAAAGAACTCATTCCAACCACTATCATCATCACTTTGTTCATCTAATAAAATACTAGTCTTAATATCTTTCTTCATACTCTCCCATAGATAGAAAGGATTAGTTCCATATTGACTAGCAGAAAGATTAAACACAGGATGTTTATATCCTCTCATAAGCATACGAGCCATACAATAATAAGTAAGACCTTGAATTAATTTACCATTAGCAGGTATAACAGGAATTTCACAATGATAATTATCACTATATTGAGTTTCAACATCTTTATAAACAACTGTTATACAAGTATCATTAAAATTAAGTTCAATAGTATTACCTCCAATAAGAATATAATTATGATTTGACTTATCATATCCTCCACGAGGGGTCTGACAATGAGAATGAACTTCATGCTGACATCTTAGACATTCAGTATTATTATGAACTGTATAAACAACAGGATTACATCCTACTTTACCAGTATCAATAACTTCTCTAGTTCTAGAACCATTAGGACAACAATCATCGGGCATACCAAGATAGTCTTTATTAGTAGCACGCTCCGGACTTTCGTCCTCCGCTTGACCCCCCGTAGAGGATGGAGCAGATTCAGTATCACCACATCTATATTTACTAGTATCAGCTCTAGGTACTTCACAACCATTACTATCATATACTTTAAGACCGTCATCAATAAGACAACATTTACTTTTAGCTATCTTATTAATGACGGTTAGTTTCATTTTCTTATCAACTTTACGAAGAACTTTAAGTTCATTCATAGCATCAACACACCAAGCAGGAACTCTAGGAATCCAATCACTTCCATCAGGATTGAAATCATTATCAAGTTTACCAATTATATGTTCTATCGTAATCGTTTTATTATTTGCCATAATATTAGTTTTTATATCTAGTTTTATTACCATTATTATGTGCTCCACGTTCATACTTTTGTTGATTAACATTTCTAATATATTTAAATGGAGCATTAGGTTCTCGTTCAAGATAAACAAGAAGTTTACTTCTTAATCCTAATTTAAGATTAAAAATATCATCAACAGTTTTACATTCAGAATTAAGTTGTTTAGCATCTTTACCTCTAAGTTCTCTATTAATATAATTAGCATACTTAAATTTAATAGCACTATAACTATGAGTTCCATTATTAATAAGTTGTATTTCATAAAACTCTTTATTAGTTTTATAAACTACATAAGGAATACCATCATACTTAAGTCCACGAATTTTATATATTTCTGCTTCTTCTTTATCATAAGGTTTAAGACCAGCATCAATAATTTCTTGTTTTTTAAGTCTAGTAGCGTTCCAATCAACATAAGTATCTCTAGGTTTATCTCTATATCTCCAGAAATTAATAACTAAATCACCAATTTCATATTTAAAATGATAAGCGTAGCCTTCAAGAACACATTTATGAACACCATAACTATAATACCTATGAATGTACTTTTTATAATCAGAAAGACTTAATTCAGAACGTCTTGTAGCAAGTTTAAGAGCAATAATATAATCGTTTGCTTTTTTAGCTAAATTACAATAACGCAAAAGTTGGAGAAGAACAATACGTCTTTCTCCAACTGTATAACTAAGTTGATTATTAATTAATTGCTCTAACTTATTAATTAATTCAACATTATCATTAAGAAATTGAAACCCATATTCATTAAGATTAATTTTTAAATCATCTTTAATAACTTGATTTTTACTTTTAATATAAGCACGACAATCAGCTTTCATCTTATTTATAAGTTCAAGTTCTTTATTATATTTTGCCATATCGTCATTAGAAGTTTCAATAAACTTTTTATAATAATGACTAATATCTATATCTTTAATCATAATTTATCTAGTTACAAAATTATCAATAGGAGTTTCATTTGTTTGACGAGGAACTTCAATAAGATTACGTTTAAATACAATCTCTTTAAGAGCTCCAATCATATCTTCAGGAATAAGAAATTCATCATCATCGTATTTAGCTTCATCATCAATAGGGTCATAATTTACATCTTTAGCTTTTTCAACAGTTTCGGTAGGAACAAGATAAGGAATTTCAAATGGAGATTCAATAATAATAGAACCTATATTTTGAAACCAATCTTTATTATTACTAAAGAAATAAATGTAACCATTAATATAATCATAAACAGGAAGATTACACATACCTGCAAGATAATGATAAAACTTAGCACTAGCTTCTTTTGCAAATGGTATTTCTATCCCAGTATGTCCGGTAGTTCTAATTGATTGGAAAGGTAAGTTATTAATAAGTCTAACTGGCTTTGGAACTTCTTGTTTAGTACGTTTAATTGCAGGAAGCCCAAGAGTTTGACTATTATATAAGTCACCATCAGGAACATTAATAATAGAAACACGAATACGTTGCTGAATACCTTTATCAACATATTTATGATTTTCATAACTTTTACGAATTAGTTCATTACGACCATGAAGAATAGCATATCGAAGATTACGTCTAAGAGGAATACTATTAGGATTGCCAACAGCATGAGCAAATTCACTAACTAATTGATTAAGACTAGCCATATTAAGATTGACTTGCATTTTCTAATTGATGAACTCTTTGTTCAAGTTCATTAATCTTATTAGAATATGTTTCAACTTTAGTTTTAAGTTCATTAACTGTTTCAGCTAATTCGTTATGTTTTTGTGTTATAACTTTAACATCTTGTTCAAGTTCAGTATTATTAGTATAATCAACAATAGACTTTAATAATTCAATTAATAAGTTTCTATCTTTATTAGATATATCACTATTTAAACAGCATATAGTTCTAATAATATCATCTTTAAGTTTATCTTTAGTCATAATATATTATGTTTTAAGTTTATTATATTTAATATTATAATAAACTGTTGCAGGAGTAGTATCAAGAAATACAAAAACAGAAAACAAATTAATTAACCAACTACTCCTAACAACAGTTCCACGTGGACTTATTTAATCAAGTTTAACTGTGGTAAAGAAGCCGACATTAGCAGAAGAATCCGACCGAATACAATGAGAATAATAGTCACCAGAGCCAGCCTTAGAACCGTAATCAGCGCAACCGCCAAGCAGAAGCACACAAACAGCTTTATCTGTATCTTGTCCATCATTACCTCTTTTCAAATTATAGTCAGCTTTTTTATTAGTTCCAACTTTATTAGGAACAAAATAAGGACCAAATCTAAAATCAAATTCAGTAATAAAATTATTAGTATTAGCTTGGTCACCTATAAAATAACATTTATCTTGAATATTATCTATTGTAATATCAGAATGATTAACACCTTTTTTTAAGAAGATAAACACTATTATAATTTGTATCTTTATTAATAATAGCTACATCTCTAACAAATGTCCATATATCACCAAAGAAATTTAGAATACCACGATAAACAGCAGGATAAGTATTTAAATTACTTCCATCTGCATTATAATTTCCTAATTCATAATGGTCACCATTTGTACTACCATTACCAATATTATGTTCAGCAGTCCAATAAGTTTGTACAATAGGATTATTACCATTAAAAGCTGTCCATCTTTCCCAATTTAAATTAGTAACACCAGCACCAAGACCACCTTGTTTAAATCCTTCACTAGTTAAATTAGTATTTAATGCAGCTTGATTATCAAAATTAGCATACTCAATATAACAAAGAGCCTGTAAAGCACAATATTCAAGATAATCAATCATTGTAATCCAATCGCCACGATTAGCACAAAACTCATTAGCTTTATCATAACTAATTTCAGTTCTAGGTCTACCTTGCAATTTAGTAGCAGCAATAGAAGAACTTTTATTTCCTCCTAAATATCTAGTATCGTCATGTTTAATACAAGCACTAAACACTTCTTCTTTACCATCTTCTCTAGTTCTAGTCATAGTTTTAGTATGACTTATAATAAAAGGATGAACTCTAGTAAATGTTCCATCAATATTAAAATCACTTATCCAAAGTTGATATTTAGTACCAGTATCTTTAACACACATATAAAATTCAGGAACTCTTACCCCAACATCGCCATCACTTCCATCAAGAGGGGAATAAAACCATTTTCAAGAGGTTTAGCCCAACCCGTAGGATTAAGGAAATAACTGATTTTATTTTCATTATAGACACAACCTTTAAGTCTATTTTGAATAGGAAGTTCTCTATGAAATTTAGCATTACCAATTCTAATTATATCATTATTATCTTTAGTCCATTCAATACCATAAGCAGCATTTTCAAAAGTAGGAATAAATGCAGCAGAACCCCAAGCCGGATTACCTTGTTCATTAATAATTAAACTGTCTCCTTTAGATACTCCATCTAAATTAGGAAGATGTTTAAGTCCTTCTGCAAGTTCATTTAGTATATGCTTGTTAAATCTTAACAAACCATTATACATTTCTACTAAATTAAAATTCATATCAAGCTTGTTCTAGAGCATCAACTCTACCATCAAGAGAATTAATATTATTAGTATTTTGATTAACTTTAGTTACAAGTTCTTGAAGAGCTTTTTGAAGAGCAGTAATTATAGCATTATTTTTAGTATCATTACTAGCTTTCATAGCATTAATCGCAGCAACTATATCTGTATTTGCTTTATTAATAGTAGAATTACAGTATCAAGTTTATTACCAATAGTAGTTTTCATACTATCAACAGCAGCTTTAATACTATCTAATTTAGCATCAATTTTATCAAAACGATTATTAAGAAGAGTTTGAGTTTCATCTGATTCACTTTTATGTTGATTTTCAAACTCATCAAATTCAGCTTTAACCATTTCATGTAATTCAGTAATCTTTTGACTAATTTCATCAAGATTAACTATAACATTATTTTCTCCAAGCTCATCATGTTCTTTATTACCAGAAATACTAAGTTTAAGATTATTAATAAGTTTATTAATAGCATCTAACTTATAATTAACTCTTTTATCATCTTCCATATCTTTAGAATTTAGTTTGTTACAAATATAAATTATATTATTAATAACAAGTAGTTTAACAATATTATTAACATTTTTTAATTAAGCAGTTTTAGAACTATTAATACCTAGATATTTAGTCCAAGTATAATGTTTACGTTCACTAATATAATTAAGATTATCATCATTAATATGAGCTTCTTCTTCAAAACTTACATCTTTATAAGCATCATGTTGTTTAATATGAAATAGTCTTATAATAAGATATTCAACACCATACCATATATAGAAAAAGATATATAACATCTCTTTCATTTGTTCTGTATGAATAGCTTCATGATTAAGTTCTTTATTACTTAATTCTCCTTTAGTAAATATAATACCAAAAAGATTAATAGCTTTATAACCATTAAAAGGAAAATGTTTAGTCTTAATAACTCTCATAACTTTACTATTTTGAAATTTAATATTGTAAATATTTATGTACGTCCATAGAGCCACTTTTTAGGCTTATAGTAAGACTTTTATTAAATCGTGTATAACTAATCAGCTAGGCTTAAAACTAGCCAAATTCGGCAAGCTATACTCCCCGTAGAGGATGGAGCAGGTTTGAATCAGTCAATCAAACCTAGCTAATCAATCTCATACAATCTTAACCAATAGTATTATCAATATCTTTATAACCAACTCCAAGTTTCTTTAGAATAGGACTAACAACCCAACTCCAAAACACAGGAGCAAGAACAGCACTATTAACAAGCATAATAGCATTATCATATCCAGCAGCAATATAAATACCAGCCATAGCAGCAATACTTATAACTAATACACATCGTTTTTGCCAAGTAGGAACTTTATTATCGCCATTAAAGTAATCAATAACTTTAATAATAATATAAGTTAGAACATTAACAATAAACATAAATCCAAAATCAAAATTACTAAGGATTCCATCTACAATTACATCAATAAATTTGTCCATACTAAAATTTAGATAAATAAAAAAGGGAACTATCCGAAGATAATTCCCTTTTACAGTTTTACAATAATGATTAGTTATTCATGTGGAAATATTCCCATACTTTATCACCATCAAAATCTACATCTTTAAACCAAAATGTAATAGCACTTTCAAACACTTTATTATCTATATTACCACCAAACCATTCTTCAAACAATTTAGCATAATCATGATATTGAGCATTAATTGCAACATAAACATCACAAGGTTCAACATCATTAGGTAATACTTCTTTATAGCGTTCACAAATCTCATGAGCTTTATTCATATCATATTTTTCACCAATATATTTCTTATTGTCTTTAACATGATACATTTGTTCTACAACTTCTTTAGCTTCATACTCATTAAAATGATAGCCATCGTCATTATATCCACCGCTCATAAGCATAGTTAAAATCTTTTCTTCTCGGTCATTTTTATTAGTAGAGCGACCATAAGTATCGTAAGTATCATAACCAATACGATTTCTCATGCCACCTCTACCACCACGACCGCCTCGTCCTCCACGTGCATCAAGAAATTCACGAAATTCATCAAGAATATTTTGATTACCACCACGACGATTACCAACATGGTAAGGTTGAATGTAAGGCATTTCTCTCATAATATTACTTTGTTTTTAAACTGATTAATGATTCTTTTAAAACTTCTAAATCAGTTTGATTAAGAGCAACAATTTTATTCACATAAGGAACTTCAAGAGATATAATACCTTTAGAAATATTACCGCCACCAATAAAAGGTATATCAAAATCAAAATTATCAATATTATTAATAACTTCCATTTCTTCATCAAATATACCTTCAATATCAATCATGCCATCTTTATCTGCAATAGGTTTTAAAAACTTATCAAAACTATCAATATTATTAGTAATTGCTCTTTTAGCTAAAGGAATTAAAAGTCTTATAGCTGGAGAACTTTCACCCATAGATACTAATTGTTTAATAATATAATCTTTAATAACCTCTTTAACATTACCAATTTCAACCATAATATTACTTCTTTAAAAATTCTTCATAAGTTAAATTAGGATTAGTTTTACTAGCTTCTTTAAAAGCTTTAAACAATTCCATTTCTTTGTTAGTAACTTCAACAATTTTACTTTTAAGTAACTTAACAAGTTTAAGTTGTTCTTCAAGTAAATGTTTACCATCTTCACTAGCTTCGATTTTTCCTCTAACTAAATTAAGAACTTCTGCTTGAACCATACTTTGTAAAGCATTATAGTTATTTACATAATCTTGGTTACTAAGAAGCATATTTTGTTGTTCTTGTGTAAGTGGTGCAATTTCAGCATCAATAGCATCCCAAATTCCTTGAGTTGGAACTTGCTGATTTTGAGTTGTACCATTATTTGCATTAGGAATAGCATTACGACGATAAGCTTCATTAATTGCTTGTTTTTGACTTTGAAGAAAAGCAATTTGTTCATCAATGCTATTAGTCATTTTTTCACTAGGATATAGCAAAGGGTCACTACTACCTAGTATGAATTGATTAACAGGTATCATATCTCTTTCAATTTAATGTTCTTAATCAAACTTAGTAATATTACTGAGCAGGAGTTCCACTAGCAGGTTGAGTAAAACCACATGGCAAACATCCATAAGCATTACGTCCAACTAGACCTGTAACAGTAGGTTCATTCGGAAGAGTAACTACACCATAAATAACATTGCAAGTCTTTTGATTAGTATAGTTGATACCAGCCGTAAACATTCTTTCCATTTCGCATTGGATAAGTTTATCCTGATAAGGACGAATAGCTTTAGTAACAGCCAATTCAGCTTTCAAATCAGATATTTCTTTACGGATATCATCATCAGCGTCACGAGTGTACTTGTAAAGATTAAAATGGTCAGTGTTATTTTTCTCAATAAGAGCATCAGTACGATTACGTCCATCAATATAAACACCAAACAGTTCACTATTAAGACGTTCTCTATCTTCAAAACGTTGATTCTGTTGAGTCAAAGCCCATTGATAAAGACCACCTTGAAGAGCTAAAGTATCTTCACAAGATTTTTCCCATGCTTGAAAAGCAGTAGGAGCACCGCTTCCACTACCAGCAGTAGCACCAAGTACGTTAATATTAGTAGAACCATCTCCTAACATTCCACCACCAGCGCCACCTAATACACTAGAACGACGATTACCAAACAAAGCCCAAGCACCAAGTGCAGTACCGATAATACCAAGAGTTAAACCTGCATTAGCCTTACCGTTTACATCACGACGATTACCACCGTCATAATTCATTCCAGCACCATTATAGCCCTCTGGAACAACTTTCACTTTTTCAATTACTTGCATAATAAATTAAGGTTTAAGTTAAAAAAATAGATTAATACTTGTAGTTTGAACTACATAATCTATAACACTTAAACCGTTATCTTTGTTTGGTCATTAACATTAATTTAACTTTCAATAGGACTATATATTGTCAATTCACCAATTTTGTTAAGTTTAGTATATTTTATTTCACCTATTGAAGTCTTACCATCATCAGCTTTACCACCTTGTGTACCAACATAACATTGAATAGTTTGTTGTCCTCTAAATTCAGAATTACCTGCAACAAAACCAAATCTAAACTCATAGTTATCAGTATAATTATCGCTATAAATAGTGTTATCTTCATTAAGTAAAACTGTATGATATTCATACGTATAATTATCATCACTATTTATATTAAGACTTGGTTTATTAAGAGCTATAGGATTATTATTTGTATTGGCTTGATTATTCCAAACTTTATATTTATCATTAGGTTTATTTTCATACCAACAATAACCATCGCCATGAATAAATCCACCTCCACTACGAATTACTTTAATATTATCTAAGCCAATAACTTTATCATCAATTGGATTAATTCTAAAATATTTTACTTCATTATTAGACTTAGTTATTCTTTTAACAACTTCTCCATACCAACATTCTTTATATCCTATATTATTATCATTAGGCATATTAATTTTACCATCAGCTAAAGGAAAAATATAATCTCCTCTAGTATTTACATCATTTTCATTATTACGTAGTTGCCAAGCTTTAACAATAACACCGCCTTTATAAGCAGTACATTCAACAGTAACATGACCTCTGCTCAAGCTTCCATACCAATTAGCACAAAGATTCATCTTCATTATATCAGGCATTTTATCTTTAAGCTCAATCATAGATTCAATATTAAACATAACACATTCAGCACCAGATTGAGTATTATCTCCACCCCAATATAAATATGGTATTTTATTACTATACCAAGACCAACCAACAGCTACATAATTTAAACTATTAATAGGAGAATTAACATAATATGATTTAGTATCCAAATCTCGACCATCATCACTACCCCAAATATATCTAAGTTGGACACTAGTAAAATCACTAAAATGAATAACAGAAGTAGGACAAATATGATTAGAACCATCATAAACATGAGCAATATTAGTTTGACCTACTGTTCGTTTCTTAAGAGGTTTAGCAATTCCTCCTTGACGTCCAAGAGTTAAACTCATTATTCATCAATAATATTATAAGTCATTCCAGCAACCGGGGTAATAGTTGCATATTGGGTAGCAGTTCCTGTCCAAATTGGAAGACTAAGTTTATTATTATTTGCACTAGGCATAGTCATATTAACTCCACATCCATCATTAATAGCTTTTTGAATTTTATCAAGATTAACACTATTAGTAATAGTTTGATTTATTTCTTCTTTAAAGTTATTAAATGTATCATTAGTAACATACCCATTAAGTAAATTATTAACTTCTTCTTTATTATAAGTTTCAGATTTAGTATAATAATTTTTAAGTAAGTTATTAATTTCTTGTTTAGTATAACTATCAAATGAAGAAGTATCCCCCATTACTCTCCATTCATTACCATTCCAATAACAAATCTTTCCATTACGATATTCAATCTGACCTTTAGCCCAATTACTACAAGTTACATTAGGAAGATATTCAGACTCTTGACCTATCATACCAGCAAGTTTACAACCGTTTAAATCAATAGTACCATTTTCAATAATACCACCTTCAAATACAAGTTCACAACCAACAGGCATTGTAATAGTTTTACCACTTAAATCAAAAGCATAACGAATAATATAACGAGTATTTTCTTCGTTAAGCATATCTTGAGTAAGAACAGCTTTATAATTAAGATAAATATTATTCTTAACTTGAACTAAAGTTTCTTCATTAAAATAATATTTAATATTATCTACTGAATTAACATATATAATACCAAGTCTTGGACGTTCATCAGAAAGACAAGTATTATAAATATTATAATCTTCACTATTTCCATAAACAGGAGTGTTGACCCCCCGTAGAGGATGAACTCTATCAGTAGGTTCTACAATAGTCCATCTAGTATAATAATTATAAAAACCAACTCCATCATGAATAGTCTTAACTCTAAGAACAAATAATTTATGATAAGTATCATAATAAATACCAGCAGTATTACCTAAATCTGTTCTAATAACTTCATATTTATCAGTATTAAGAATTATTTGACCATATTGTTCACAATAAGTATCATCAAGAAAACCATCAAATAAAAGCTGTTCTGCATTACTTGCATCATCCTCCACGGGGAGTAAGACCTTGCGAACTATTTTATATCCTTTACCACTTTTATATTCAGGCTCATAAGGTCTATCTTTAAGACTAAGACGATTAACATTACAACAACCAGGACTTAATCTAAGAGTAATATCTTCTTCGTCAGGATAATTAATAATATTAACTTTACCATTTCCTGCAATCATTTGTTTAAGAGCTTCATTAAGCATATTCCAATCAATAGTTCCATCAGCAATTGGAATCTTAGCACCATTCTCTTCAAGATACTTCTCACTAAGAATTTTAGTCCAATTATCATCAGAAACCCAACTAGTTTCAACTCCAGCTTGAAGATTACTACCTATATAACTTTCAGTTATAGATAGATTATGTTCAGCATCATAATAACTAATAGTAAGACTATTACGTCTAAATATAGCAGGTACAGCTTTACGAGTGTTAACTCTAGTTCCTTGATATGGAATCCATAAATGATTAAACCTAGATAGAACAACAGTTAAATTATTGTTTGTATCTTTATCAAGAATATTTTGAAGATAAGTAATAGGAAATACTTTATCATAATTATTCTGACTTAGTTTTTCATATAATTGTTTATCATTCATAGCTATATAATTAATTTGAATAATTTTAATAAGTAAATAAACAATATAGTTATCACTAACATTGTTATATTGAATAATATTTTCATCGTGCTTCAACTAGAACTCTTATATTAAATACTATATTATTAGAAGTCATAGTAAATTGACATAGTATAGTAAAACCGGAAACAGTAGTATTAGAATTAACACCAATAATAGTGCCGTTATTACTTATACTAATACCACTAACTGTACTATAATTACTTAAACTACAGTTATATTTATCACCGCTACCATCTTCATGTTCAAACCAAAATTGTAATTTACCAGAATAAAATGTACTAACATTAGTAGGAATATATACATAAACACTAACAGGACTACTAATAATATTATTATAAGTTGTTTCTCCATCATATATAGTATCTACATTCATACTATTTATATAAATAGGTAATGCAACATTAATAGTAGTAAACTTATTATTTTGTATGCAAAAACGACCAACTACAGGACTACCTTGTTGAGTACCTCTAGTAGTATTATTTTGTGAACCTAGCCATCTCCATTCAACATACCATGTTCTACTACTAGTAGAAGAATTAGATAAAACTTGTATTCCAAAAGCTATCATATTATCACCTACTGTACTGTCATTACCAACTAGTACATCACAATTAACTTTACTAATAGTTACAATATCACTGGCAGTATAATATTTATAAGTAGTACCACCACTTCCTTCTACTCCATTCCAAGTATATTTTTGAGTAGTATATATCTTATAATATACATATATTAATTCTCCATCTGAAGATATATCTTTATCAACTTCACATATATTAGGATAAGTAGTACTATCAATACCGATATCTGGACCAGTTCCATAATATGTAGTATGATATATTACATTTTGATAAACTAAACTACCAGCAGATTGAGTAATAGTAATATCTTTAGTAGCACTATCTATAGTAGCTCTAAATACCGAACTACGAGAATTAGTAGAAGTATTATTACCATAATTAACAGTTTTACTATTTAATGTTGCAGCTCCACTAACTTTACTTAATGTAGGAGTACCACTATCTTGTTCTGTATAAGTTGTTCCTGTACCATTCCATTGCCAAGTTCTACTTCTAGTAGCAGATGTAGATAATGTAGAATTACCGCCAGCAGCAGCTATAGTTGTAGGATTAGCAGTTAAAGTAATATTCCATGCTCCCCAATTACTATAAGTTTTACTACCAGCAGATTGAGTAACATCACAATAATTAGAAGAACCACCATAAGAAGCAGTAACTCTAGTAGTCCTAGAACTAGTAGAAGTATTATTACCATAACTTAATGTAGTTCCACTTAAAGAACCACTACCACTAGCACTTAATGTAGGAGTGCCACTTTCGCTTTCTGTTCCACCTGAACCACTAACTCCATTCCATGTCCAACTTCTACTTCTAGAAGCACCACTATAAATAGTAACAGAACCACCAGATGCAGAAACTGTAAAACTACTAGCATTACAATATACACTCCATATTGACCAACTTCCATATACTTTACTACCAGCAGATTGAGTAAAAGTAGTATCAACATATTCAGTATCCATAGTAGCACGAACAACTGTAGATTTACTACTAGTTGTTGTATTATTACCATAACTAACAGTAGCTGTTGTACCACTTACACTAAAACTACCATCACCGCTCTGTTTAGTCAAAGTTGGAGTACCAGTTCCTTGTTCAGTATAACTTGTTCCTGTTCCATTCCAAGTATATGACCTAGTACGTATAGCAGTAGGAGCACTAACAGTACCACTACCACCAGATGCAGCAATAGTAGTTCCACTTGAACTTTTATTAATAGTCCATTTAGACCAACTACCATAAACTTTACTTCCAGCACTCTGACTAATTGTAATAGACTTAGTAACACCTGAATGGGTAGCAGTAATATTTATACTTCTACTGTTTGTTGATTCATTATTACTAGCAGTAACAGTAGTACCGCTTAAAGTAAAACCTGTAGCTGTTCCACTAAGCGTTGGTGTAGCAGTTTCTGTATCAGTATGTGTAGTACCAACTCCATTCCAAGTCCAAGTTCTAGAACGACTAGCACTAGTAGTTATTGTTGATGTTCCCCCACTTGCGCCTATCGTTTGCGTGCTTGCCGAGATAGAAACAGTCCAAGCAGACCACGCTGAATACACTTTTGCGCCTGCCTGCTGCGTTATCGTAACCGTTTTGGACAATCCTACATAACTAGCAGTAACTGTCGCTGAACGGGCTGAAATGCTCTCATTTGATGTAAATTTTATTTGATTTCCACTAAGACTAGCACTACCACTAATACTAAGAGTAGGAGTAGCAGTTTCACTATAAACAGTACCAGTGTTATTCCATTTATAAGTTCTACGAGCAATATTAGCTGTAATAGTTCTAGTACCGCCTTTAGCTTCAACACTAGTTCCATCAGTTTGTAAATCTAGTACCCAATCAGTATAAACTTTAGCACCAGCAGCTTGATTTAAAGCAGCACTAACTTCTTTAGTTTGTTTATTTTCTAAAGTAAATATAACAGTTAAAGTTCCACTTTTAGTATTAGTAGATTCATTATTAGGTATAGTTAATACATTATTACTTATACTACCTAAAGTAGTAGAACTAGTAAAACTAGCAGTAAGGTTAACAACAGTTTCAATCCAAGTTCCAGCATAAGTAGAACCCTTGGTTATACTCCCCGTGGAGGATGCATAGTCAGTTCGTGTATAAGCAGTCTTAACAGAACTAGTAGAAAGTTTTAAATCATAACTACCACCAGTTGCGGCTATACTACTATCTACTACTTTTAATCCACTAGTATTATATGTACTTGCTTTACTACCACTAAATGTAACTGTATAACTATCTTTAGCTACTGCATCATCTATTTGAACAACTAATTTACCATTAGTTATAACTCCTTTTTCTACTCCATCAAATAAAACTTTAACTCCATCTGTAGGAAAAGTAACAGTATAAGATACATATTCTGTATTCCATACTAGTTCTACATTATGAGTTATAGGTAAATAACCACTATTACCTGTAACAGTTTGTGACTGATAATGGTCAGCTTCAATAATAGCAGTATAATCAGTCTTAACAGGAATAGTAAATACAAATTTAGTATTATTTTTACTTATAACAGGAGTATAACCATCAATAGTAACAGTTCCGGAAACATTTAAATTAAAAGTAATAGTAACATTAGTATTTTCAGGATAAACAAGTTTAGTACCTTGATATATTTCAAATACATTTATATTACCAACTTTAATATCATGTATTCCAATATCTCCTTGATATATAGCCATAACTTAAGCATCTGATTTAACTATATAAGTAGTATTGGCATCTTTTTCTGCAATAGCAGCATACTGAGTAGCAGTTCCTACCCATATTTTAGGATTAACAATAGGTTCAACAGTAAGAGCAGACAATCTATAAAGAGTTTGGTCAATTACTTGAATAGTATTATAAGTATAAGCTCCTGTATTATCAATAGTAACATGCCCTATATACGTATCTGCATCCCATACTATTACAACTACACTACCACTAATTCTAACACTATATTTTCCGTTATCATCATAAAATATAGAATTAGGTTTATTAATAGCAGAAGTAAATCCATCAAAATTAATAAATATAGAATTTATAGCAGTTAATACTTCTCCATTAGTAGCACTATTAAGTATTTTAGTAATTATAGTTCCAATATTATAACTTTTAATAAACGAAAGTTTACTTATAAATGTATTAGTATTAATAGTTTTAGTTCCTGCATTTTTATCCCATGATAAAATAATTTTTTCAATATTATTATTATAATAATAAGTAACATCACACCTGATATATTCTCTATTTACAATAATCTCATAAAAATTAATTCTACTATTATAACTATCAATAGCAATAATACCTCCACCTTTTAATAATATTTCTCTTACTTCATCAAAAGTTTTATCACAAGTAAATTCTTTTTCTCCATAAGTATATATATCATCAGAAACAGTAACAACTGCACTGTAAACAGGAATAAATTCTTTAGGAGTATCTTTTCTTTCATATAATTGTTGATTAATATCTTGCATAATTTTATAAACTTTAAATGGTGATGCTTATTCAGCACCACCATAATTAATATTAAGTTGTTTTCTTTTTGATAACAAATTCATAACCAGCAGGAATTAAAGCTTTAATAGCATCAGCAATAGCTTTATCAACTTCTGCTTTAGTATAAGTATTTTCTACTGTTGGTACATTATCAAACTTATTATTAATTTCTTCTTTAGTATAAACATTATTACTAAGTTCAGTAATTCGATTAGGTAAAGTTTCATCAAGTTTAACTTTATCAGCAGAAGACATACTACCATTAGCAGTTTTACTAGCATTATTTAAAACAAGGGCAACAGTACTTGGAGTATTATATAAATTTGTATCATTATTTTTAATAGATTTACTATATACAATTTTAAGTCCTTCTACTGTTTGTTCAACTCTATCTAGTCTACTAACAAGTTCATTAGATAAACTATTAACAGTATTAGTAGTTTTCTTACCTTTACCACCATCATAAGCAGTACCTGTAACTTCACCTAAAGCTAAAGTTTCAGATATAACTGAATATTTAGTGCCAGACCAACGATAAGTCTTACCGCTATGTTCAGTATCTTCACTTATATCAACATAAATTTTACCTTTTTCAGGAGTATAATATACAGGAGCATCTTCTATATACTTTTCAGCAAAATGAGTTTCGTCAACATAATATCCTTCAAGAACATCATCAACATAACTAGGTAATTGACTTGATGGAACTTTACCATCTCCATCAAGACTAGCAATACCATTAGCTACTCCTCTTTTAGCTTCAATAGCTTCATTACAGAATTGAATAATCTTTTCTTTAATAAGAGGATAATTATCTATATTAGTAAGAATCTTCTCAACTGTCGCTTCAACCTTATTCTCAATAACAACTTTAAGGTTAGGATGATTATCAATATTATCAAAGATATTTTCTATATTACCTTTAATAACATTAAGTAGTTCAGTAAAATTATTAATATGTTCAAATATATAAGTAACTCTAGCTTCTACTTTAGTTTCAATAAGATTCTTAAGAATAGGAAATCTATCAATATTATTAAATATATATTCAGTTCTACTGTTTACAGCATTATTAATACATGTAACAAGAGAAGGATAATTATTAATATTAGCAAATATATTCTGAACACAATTACAAACTAAATCAGAAAGGATACCAATAAGTTCAGGATAATTATTAATATTATTAAATATATAATCTACTCGTTCATTAACATTATTCTGAATAGTTTCTTGTAATTCTGGATATTGACCTATATTCTTAAATATATCAACTACTTTGTTAATAGTATTATTAATAATAAGATTCTTAATATTAGGATAACTATCAATATTATCAAATATATTATTAATAGTAGTTTCTACATGAGAATTAATAGCATTAGTAATAAATTGACTAAGAGCAGGATAAGAAGAAATATTATTAAAGATGGTTTCAGTCCATTGTTTAACATATTCATTAAATATATTCTTAAGTTCAGGATAATCATTAATATTATTGAATATGTCTTTAACAATAATAGGTAAACTTTCAACTGTACTATTCTTAATAATATTAACTAGTTCAGGATAATTATTAAGATTGTTAAATACATTTATAACAAACTCGTTAATAAAACTAGTAATAACATCAAGAAAATCTTTATAATCACCTATATTAGTAAATATTTCTTCAAGAGCTTCAGACAAATCTTTAATAACAGTATCAAAAGACCATCCTTCCCAATTGTCAGGATTAGTCCAAGCTTCATCACTAATATCATCACTATTATATCGTTGAGTCCAATTAACATTAGTTTCATCACGATATGTTATAATATATCCTTTACGACGATAAATTTTATCAAGTTTATTAACAGTATCGGCAAAAGTACCTTCCCAAGTTAAATAAATACTATTACAAGCGGCAAGTATTCTATCTAATCTTGTTCCAGTTACACCATCAAAAATAGCTTGAATAACAGTCAAAGGATAAATATTATATCTAGTATCAGTTTCTTCACAATACTTATCTAGTATATGAATCGGCATATTGCCTTCTTTATCACATTGAACTTTACTAGGATCAAAAGATTGGCAATTAGTACCAACAAAAACATTCTCTTTTAACATATTTACCAAGGATTAGAAACACGTTTAATATAATGTAAAGCAATAGTAGGTAATAGTTTATTAATGGCAAGATAATTTCCTGTCCAATTATCTGTACTAATTTGTTGCCACACCATTTCACCATTTCTACTAATATTAGGTCCAGTCATATACCAATTGGTATTTTTATTAATATTTAAATCCCAATAATTAGTTTTAGTAGTACCATAAGGATAAGTATTTCTACAATCTTGATCCAAAGATCTACCATGATCATTTGCTCGCCAGTTACTAGGAACTACAACATGATGATTACCATCACCACATTTACCAGAACTAGCGGCAATTGCATGTTGATGTAATGGTAAATCAGTACCACCAATATAAAAACCGTAAGCTCCAATATTTAAACCAGGAGTAGCAGGGTCATAAGTATCACCTACATTTTTAAGAACAGTACTCAAATCAAGAGTATTTTGTTTAGGATTATTATAAATATTAATACCACCACTTATATGACCCATAACAAATCGTCCTTGAGCAGCAGTATATATTTCCCAACCTGTTGGAGGTGTAGTAGTATCCCAAAGCATAATAGAACCAATAGGCATAACAGCAGCAATCCAAGTTTGTACTTGAGTAGCAGTTACTCCACCTGTTGTTCCTCCTCCACTACCACCTGAGCCAAATCCATCATTTACTAATTTATTTTTAATATCTGTATAAAGAGTATTAAAATCAACATCAAGTCTACTAGGTTTAGTTTCACTATCAGCAAACTTACTCATAGTAAGATATTTACCTGTTCTAGCTTCACCGAGTTGAGTAGTAGACATAACATTATGAGTGCCATCTCCACCACTTCCTCCACCGCCTTCAATACCAGCAATAATATCATTAATTTCAGACTTAGTATAATAATTATTAAGCATAGAATTAACAATATCTCTTACTTCTTGTTCGGTTAATCCACCGCCGCCAGAACCACCACCTGTAGCATTAATAGTAATAGTACCATCAGAGTTTTCAACAAAAGTAATATTAGTACCAGCTTTAATCATGTTCTTAAACATAGAAACATAATTATCTTCAAAATATTGTTTATACTCATTACTTATGTTACCACCACTTTGGTCTATCTTATTAAGAATCTCTTCAATCTTATTATTAATATATTGTTCTAGATTATTAATACTACCTTCTACACTACTATTTAAATCTCCAATCTTATTATAAATATCAGTAAATTTAGCGTTATATTCAGTAATAAGATTATCTATTCTAGTATTAATATTAGAAACTTCTTGTTGGAGATTACTTATCTGTTGGTCATGAAGTTCAAGATGTTCATTAATTTTTCTAAGTTCTTCAAGAAGCCAAGTATAGAACTTTTCCATTTCTTCTCTTAACTTCTCTAAGAAAGCTTCAAATTCAGCACGAGTAAGATAAACAGATAAATCAAAACCCATACTTACCCATTTTTCTCCATCCCAAAACCAATAAAAATCATTAGTATAAGAACCACCCCAACCTGTAATTTCAACTTGTTTATTATCTTCGCCTAAATCAAGAGGATGATAAAGTATTTGACCTTTAGCCCAATCACCATCTAAAGATATAGTTTCTTTATCAAACATATCTTCTTGACGATAATTACTAAGAAGTCTACATTTATTTAGTTTAACAGCTCCATCATATAATCTACCACCTCTCCAAAGAATTATACTATCATCTGGAAGTTCAATAGTTTGTCCAGCTAAACAATAATCATATTGAAGTATATAAATAGTATTAGGCTCGTTAATCATATCTTGAGTAAGAGTATTAACACCACTAATCATATTCTTACGAAGATATTTACGAGCCTTTCCACTATAATCATTTGTATTATAGTCTTTATCTGCAAATTTAAGAAGATTATCAACAACAGTTAAATCTTCTTCATCAGCTGCATTAGTAATCTGTGAAGCAGTAAACATTTGTTTAACAGATTCACTAAGCATTTCAGGAGTAATCTGACCTTCAAGTATTTGAACAGCATTATCTTCAAAATACTGTTTAAGCACTTGTGCCATATAATTAACTACAACATTACGACGAAGATAATTATCTTGAATATTAATACCAAATTCATCAGCAACAGCACGTTCTGCAATTGCTCTTGGAAACATACCACTAAAAGATTCTACAAATTTAGAACCAATTTCAGAATCAGCCTCAAGATGCCATTTCTTAGCATTATTAACAGGAGTTATTTCATCAAGAATATAACTCTTTTTAGTTTCAATAACATAAACTTCACAACCTACTCCAATCTGTTCCCAAGTAAGAGCATCTCTGTCTTCCATTGTAGATACTACAATTCTAGCAGCTTTAAGACCTCTTTGAACAACAGCAATAAGTTCTAGTATTTCTTTCTTGAAAGTTTCATAATCAATAACTAAATCTTCTCGAAGTTTAGCAATAGGTTGCCAATACTCTTCATTAGATAAAGGAATACCAGCAGGAACAGCTTTACGAGATATATAGCTAGCATAGAAACCGTCATGAACTATACATAGTCTTTCATAAGGTCTATCATTCCATTGACCATTACAAGTAAGACTAACTTTACCAAGTTCTTCTTCTATTGTTTTCATACATTCTCTAGGTTTACTAAATTCATAGTGTAGACCCCCCGTAGAGGATGGAACACATTCACATTATTCATTATCATAATCAACATCACTAAGACTATAAGTTTCATTATATTCTTTGCCTTCTTCTTTCTTCTCCCAAAGTTTACCAGTTTCAGGGTCAACATAAAATTTAGGAGCATCTCCACAACTAACTATTGCATGAATTTTACCCTCTTCATCAACAGGAAGTGTAATAGAACCACTATACTGAACTTGTTCACTACCTTCATAAATAATATTAAGTTGACCTTTAATATATTTAAGAAGAGTTTCAGCAAGTTTATCTTGACCAAGTTGATATGCTGCCATAGCAGATTGAAACATATTCCAACAAGTAACAATATTTTTATTATTACCTTTACAAGTAGCAGAACAATCATTAAGCATATCAAGTCCATATTGTGCCATAAGAACTAATAGTTTATGATAAACACAAACATATTTGCTAGGAACAGTCATATAAACATATTGAGGACTAATCTCAACTTGTTCAGTTCCATTAGCTTTTACATAGACACCATTAACATAATTATCATCTATTTGTTCACTCATTCTATCATCAAGTTATTGTATGAATTAATAATTGATTTTTGTTCTTCGTCAGAAAGCAATTCTAAGGCTTCTAGTGCTTGAATTAAAATTTGTCCTTGTGTTAGTTTGCACCAATTTTTTTCGTTCAATGGGAAGCCTAATTCTGCTATTCTCACCTGTTTTTCAGCCATGCTTGCAATGCGTAATTGCATCTCTTTCGATAGCTGTTTTGGATTACTAATATAACCTCTTATCATAATATCATCTTATTTAAATGCTTTATTAATAATATAAGCAGTATAATCATTAACTCTAATATCAATACGCTTATTAAACGCAAGAATACGTTGATTAGAATCAAGATTTTTATTATAGACAATATTTATAATATCACCATAAATATCTTCTTTCCATTCTTCTTTCATATAATGACTAAGATAATCTTCATCACCACGATACATATTAAGTTTAGAATAAGTATCGTAATAAACACTATTAACTAAGTGTCTAGCATTATATTCTATTTGGTCACGATTACTATCGACATTATTAGTAATAATAGTTGAAGCAACAAATTTTGTACATTCTGATGCCGCATTATTTATAGCAATAGAAACAACAGATTTAGATTTTTCTCTATCTTTTTCAATAATATCTCTAGTAACTATGTTAAGAAGTTTGGCAATATCATCTAAAGGATTTCTTTTGTTATTATCAATTATCTTATTAATTATAAGATAAATAACAATAACAATACCGGGAATAAGACCTTGTTCAAAGGCATTTTGAATTAATTCCATTTTTATAGATACAAGAATAGGGACTATCAGTATTAACAGTAATGCCAATACCAATAGCCCCTATTTGATTAATATTACCTAAATATTTACCTAATCAAGTCGGGTAACAGGTTATGCTTTTTCTTCAGTGGCAATAGCTTTAAGGATAGTTTCAACAGTTGCAATAGCAGCAGCTCCAGTTGGGAATGCTATTTGTACAATCTGATGAACAACTTCATCTCTAGTTTTCATTTCACGTGGAACAGCAAAACGAAGAGTAAAGATAGTATATCCAGCATCTGCACTATCAGGTTGTTTCAAAGGATTAAGCGGATATGTAGGATACAGTTCAGTATAAGTATCTCGATAAGTATATTCGATACCAGCATCGGCAGCAGCTTTATTAGCCAAATCAGTAATATAAACCGCATCTCCATATGCAGGAAAACCAGTAGCTGTAACTGTAACACTAATACCAACTAATTCATCAGCTCCAAGAATTTCATAATCAATACCTTTAGACTCAGCAGTTAAAGTAATTTTAGCATCAGCAACTGTTGCTTTAATACCATGACCAATAGTATTGTTATTAATCTGATTAGCTAATTTCTGCGCTACATCATTTGCAGTCGGATTAAGACCTGTATGAATAGTAGCTGTCCAGCGATTACGTTCATTGAACTTTAATCCTTTCTTCACAATCATTATAGAATAATCAGAATAAGCATTTACATCTCCGATAGTAAGATTAGCAGAGAAAGTAGTAGCAGCTTGATAAACACCTTTAACAAAAGTAAGATGTTTCTTATAAGCTGGAAGAACTACTGGACCATTTGCTTCACGACCAAGATTAATGTAAAACTTATCGGTAATCTTAGTACCGTCAGCGTCAATCGTTTCTTTGCCATTAGCAAGATAAGTAAAAGCAACCGCTCCAGCAGCAAGAGGTAAACTCGCTCCATAAGCGACATTGCCCGCTAACAAAAACTGTCTCATTTTTAATTTAATTTAGAGTTTAACTTTGTTTATCAGCTCCATTAGAAGTAGCACCAATACTAGCAAGATAAATCTGTACTGCACGCATAACTATTTCCATATGTAAATAAGGAGGTAAATCACAATTAACCCAATCTTCTTCTCTATCTTCATCAAACTTAACTTTAGCAGGTTCTTTTATATAAAGATATTTAACTAATTGAGGTTTAACTGTATTATTACGTCCAGTATATATATCAACATTGATACCAGATTCATCTCCAAATATAGTAACTATCGGAGCATCTTTCGCAGCACGATTACAGAAATCTCTTAGCGTTTGACCTAAATCTTCAGCTTCAATAATTCTACAATCATAAATTGTCTTGCCATTATAACTAACTTGAAAGCCTGTATATAGCATTATTCCGTCGCTATCAATATTAATTTTATAAGGGTCAACTTCTGTTCCATTACCTGTAATATCTCCGCCGTTAACAGTACCCGCTGTGTATAAAGTTCTAAGAGCATTAACAGGACTAATAGAAGCATTTTGTCGAGCAACCTTATCATTATAAGGAACAGGTCCGACGTTTTCTACTATTACATTTCTAGCTTTTTCAATTATAGCAGCATTAAGACAAATATCTATATCTTCCATGAGAATAGCACGAACGGTCTGCATACCCATCTGTTGTGCCAGTTCTCTGAACGTCACGTGCATCTCCCCAATGTTCATAATCAAATGTTTTTAAGTTTATTTTTATAAGCACTAACAAGAGCACTATTGGTAGGATTCTTAAACCATGTAACAGCTTCCTTAACATTAGCACCAATGAACTCACCATCAGGAGTGGTAATATTCTGATTATGAATTGCTCTGATAAATTCTCCACGAGAAATAAGAACCTCAATTAAAGATTTAATAGTAATATCTTTATCATTGCAAAGTTTATTAAACTTAGCAGGTTCATTTGTACTAAATTTATCAAGATGAGTTTGTTTATCGACAGTATCCATAGCCATACCATTAGGAATATTAATATTATTGGCAACACAGTATTGAATAAATACAGCATCAAACAAATCACTATTCGTGAGAAGTTTAACATAATTGCCTTTAGCAGAATTAATTTCCTGACGATGTTTAGCAAGACGCTCAGCTTCTCTTTGGTCATCTTTAAAATAAAATCTAATAGATGGGTCAGAATTAATAAGAGCAATATCTTTAGCTACATCTTTATATAATAAACAATGACGATAAATTAGATAATCATCAAGAACAATAGGATAACCATATTTATACTTTTCACTTTCAAGAAGATTTAACTTAGTAATCTTAGCTTCAAGAGCTTCTCTAAGTTCTTTAACTCCTTTACGGTCACTATTCATATAAGCAGTTTCAATAGCTTCTTCTTCAGCTCTAAAACGAAGATAATCTCGTTTACGATTCCAAAAGAAAGAAATATCAAAAGTCTTACCTAGTTCATCAACTGAAACACTAATATTATTAAGATAAGCCTTAACCCGTGAAATAAAGTTTTCATTATTAGGAGCAAGACCAATTAAAGCAGGAAAATAAGATTCAATCTCACCTTTATTAGAAGAAAGAGTACGAGAACTACGAACACAACTACCAATCTTATCCATTCGTTTAGGTAATGTTTTATCATTAACTCTACGATATAATGAATAATTAGTAACTAAATTAATAGTAATAGTTCGTTTTTCAGTATAAGGTTCATCAAGACTTTCATTTCTAAATCCTACTGTATTAGCAGGTTGTTTATCTACTCCATCCTCTACGGGGGGTATAACCTGTTTATCTGTATTTATATTAGAAGCAGCAGGAGTATTTTCTCCTGCTTTATTAGCTTCATTTACTTTGTTAAAATCCATATCTTAAATAGCTTCTTTTAAATGATTATAATACACATTTTAATAAGAACATCTTAGTAGTGTTATCTACCTGCAAACCAATAGAACCTTTAACTTCATAACGAGCCATATCAATTTCAGTAGCTGCATGATTAGTATTAGGCAATCCCCAGCAAGCAGGAATATCAGTCATACCTTCAATAACTTTAGCTTTATAAGCCTGTCCTTTTTGACGTACTATACGAACATTCTGATTACCTTTATAATTACTCATATCAATCAAAGCAGCTTGATGAGAAGTAATAGGCAAACCGGTAGTAGGATGAATCATACCATTTTGCTTAGCAGCTTCAGCATCAGTACCCTTATCGAAATAAGCATTATGAATAACAGTAATGATATATCCATCTGGAGTTTTATACTTATTAAAGTAACGTCCATAAGAAAGACCATCACCATTATCTTGAATCATCTTTTCACCAAGAGGAGTAATAAATCCGTTTTCTTTAGCATCAGTTCTGATAGCCATTTCAAAGTCACGAATAAATCCTTTACCGCCCATAAGAACAACTTTCTTATCACCATCTTGAGTATCACGGTCAAGAACATCACCAATTGTACGTTCAAGTTTATTAAGTGTTAGAACTTCACCATAAGTATCATAGTTAGATTCACGACAAATTTCTAACATACCAGCAGTACGATAAATAGGTTTACCATTATCATGGTCTTTCAAAGGAATTGTACCATCAGGTAAACGATTATATTCAGCTTTCCACAACCGCTCTTCGTTCATTACTCTCATGTGCAAGTTGAACTGGCGCATTTCTTCGTTAATCCAAAGATTAGAAGTACCGCCATTATCATTTTGGAATTGATATTGAGTAATAACATTAGCAAGATTACCAGCTATTTCTTTAGAGTAACGATAAAACTCAAGTTGAGAAGTCATACCAGCAGGACCCATAGTATTACTTCTGTTACCTTTAGAATAAGATTCAGAAACAGTAGGAGCACTCATTGCCCAATACATACCTTTAGCTAACCATTGAGGGTCAACATAAGCATCAGGATTGGGAGAAGTAAGTTTCAAAAGATAAGCATAGCCATAAGCAGATTCTCCTAAATCTTTCTGAATACGAACTTGAGTAATACCATCAGGAGCAGTAAGACCATGTTGTTCAATAAACCAGTGAGTAGAGAAATGAACTTCAAATTCAGAACCATTAAGACCAGGTTTAGTAACAGCAGTATTAAAATAAGTTACAAAGTCAGTAAACTTCATACGACCCATAGTCTTCCAAGTCCACTGTACAGTAGCAATATCTTTAATACCTCGGCTACCTTGCCCTTCAGTAATAAAACTTAAAGGAAAACGGTCGCTATCCATACCATAATTATAAGTCAGAAAACTATTAATTTCTTCTGGCTTTTGAAGCTGAAGATAAGCAATTGATTCTTCATTAGAATAACCTCTATCTTCATAACGAGTTTGTCCAATAACACGTAATGTTTTCATCTACAAATTTACTATTATGTTAATAACCAAAACGCTCATCTTTCAGAGCATTTTTTTTACTGTCAGGTTTAGTTATTTTAATAGCTCCTTTTGTAGATTTACGTTGACTAGCAGTAAGTTTCAACTTTTTAGCTTCTTTATCAGAAACAGCCATTTCTATCAAACTATCATAACCTTTACCTGTATATTTAAGCCAAGCCTTAAGCAGTTCTTCATCGCGTCTTTCAGCAGGAGATAACTTCATTAAATCATTTTCATAACGAGAAAGTCCTTTATCATCAACTTGATAAACATAATTGAAGAAATCTTCTGGAGTAGTAGAAATTTGTTTTCCATTACGTTCAATAATAACAGTTTCAGGAATACGATAACCAGCAATTTGTCGTTTATCAATACATTCTTTAACTCCATTCCAAAATTCCACAAGTTGTTTCTCTTCTTCTGCTTTAACTCGCATAGCTTCTTTAGCATTAGCTTCACGCATTTCGTTATCAGCTTTCTGAAGAGCTTCAAGTTCTTCTTTAGCAACATTGAAAAGTTCATTACTATCTTTAAGATATTGAATATACTTATCAACATTACCACGACGATTAAATTCCTTAAACGCCTCACGAACAATAGCTTCTTGTTGACTTACATTATTTTCATCTACTTCAATACCGCTTCTATCTCGAAGTTCGCCAAAGCCTTCAAATGAATTACCATTTGCAACATAATAATTAAGAAAATCACCAACGATAGGATAATCTTCAAATAACTTATTAACACCAGCTTGAGCAAATTCGTCACGTTTTAAATCAATAACGGATTGAATATAACTTGCAACTCCTTGAGGAGTATTATCAAAAGCAACTGGTTTACCATCTTCTGAAGTAACAGAAACACCTACAAGTTCTTGAATTGATTTAACATCAATAGTATTTTCTTCTTTAGTATCTTCTACTTCAAATTCTTTGAGATAAGCAGCAACTTCGTTTTTAGCTTTAAAGATATTACCTTTATCGTCAATAAGATTACCGTCTTTATCAACAGTATATTTATTATCTCCATCTTCGATAATAGTACCTTCTTCTAAACCATGTTCAACATCAGCGTCATTCGCTTTGTCATTAGGCTTACCCCCCGTGGAGGATGAAGATTGGTTATCTTTATTAGCATTAGAATCGCTATTCCCATCTCCATTACCATTATTAGTAATATCATCAATAGAATTACCATCAGCATCTAACTGCCCTGTTTTACCTGTATCAAGGTCTGTAATGTCGTCAATAGGTTTTCCATCACCATTAGATGTTTCACCATTAAAACCAAAACTATCAAAATTAGGCATAACTCTTTGTTTTTAATTAATTACTATATCACAAATATAAACTATAATAATAATATGAGTTTTACTTGTATCGTTAAAATATGTTCACCTTTAAGCCGATTTGCCGACTAACATACTATTGCTAACTAGGATATTTATTACTGATAACCTATCCTGTCGCTTTCAGAGAAGCCGTGTATGAATCAAATTTTATCATAATGATTAATCTATCACGAAATGAATAAAGTGCTTAAAATGAGCTTAAAATGGCTCATGTGATGTAAATAAAAATGAAAATGGGCTGAACCTACTTTCACAAGCAAGTCCAGCCCTATTATGAATAAAATTTAGAAGTACAGCCGATTATTTACTTTTACTATCATAACGATTTTTATTCGTTTTTGCAATCTTGACTTTATCATCACTTTCTTTAAGTTTAACAGCTAATTCTTTTTCTTTAAGTTGTGCTTCAACGGAAGCCTTTTGAGCATCTAAACTAAGTTTACTACGTTCAAGATTAAGTCTAGCATTTTCCATACGTTCTTCAGCTTGACTCTTTTCAGCATCACTAAGACCATTATCAAAACTCATAATATTAGCATTTGCTTTCATAGCTTCAATCTGACCATCAAGATATTTTTCAACTCTAATTGTTTCTCTATCTTGTTCTGCTTTTCTATCAATCTTAGCAAGTTCAAATTCTTGACGAAGTTGTTCTGTTTGTTGAGAAACACGTTCAACATCAAGTTCATGCTCACGTTGAATATTTTGATATTTATCAATAAGTTTACTAATTTGAGCAACATTATCTCCACGAATAGCAGCATTAGCCATATCCATATTACCATTTTGAGCAGCACTAAATGCAAGCTGCTTATATTGTTCAAGTTTCTCACGTTCTTTAACAGAAGTTTTACAAGTAACAATATAGTTAGCAAATATATGACTATTAATATCAAGACTTAAATATCTAATATCACCATCTTTAGTTTTATAAGAAGTATTAAGACCATCAATCCAAGCAAGTTTAGTATAATCCATTTCAGCTTGATAATCTCGTTCTCTCATTTTATCAAATATAAATTCAATAATAACAGAACCCATACTTCCACGAATAACTGCTTCATCAGTAACTCCTTTACCAGCACTATTAGCAATCTCACCATAACGTTGCGGAGTCATATCACATTCCATTTTAGCAGTCTGTTCAATCTCTTGGATAAGTTGTCCAAGTTCAGTAATATAATTATTCATACGACTTTCAAGATAACGAACATTTTGTGCTTTAACAAGATTAGCATCATCTTCATCATCAATATAAAGCACTCCATCAGCAGCCATACGATATATAGTTTCAGCAGGTTTTTTACCAAGAAGAGATTTAGCAATCATAAGAACATTCATCTTATTTTTAGCAATAGCCATTTCTCTATGATAAGAAACTATATTACGAAATACTTGATAAGGGATAACTGTATCTACAATACTAAATCTTCCAAAACCAGGCAAAAGTTCTGCAATACCATTATAAGGAAGTTTACCATTCCTATTATAAGCAATAGGACGAGCCTTATAAGGATATATGCTTGTAGCACGAGAACCAATTCTAACGCTCTCATAAACTTGTGGACGCCACACCCATTCAATACTAATATCACCACCAGCAGGGTTAAGCTGATAAGTTTCATCAACAATTCTTGTTGTAACAAATGCTCCATTACTATATGTAAGTATTCCTTCTTTTATTTCACCTCTCCAAACAGTATGCCAAACTTCAAATAAACCATTATTAGCATCACGAGCCATTATATTAGTGTTCTTAATATGTTGCAAATCATCTTTATTAAATTTACTACATATATCACCAAAATAATACATATATTTATCCCAATTTAAAAGTGCTTTATCACTAGAAGTAGTAGCACTATATTGATAATATGTATCAAGAGCTTCACGTTCTTTTTCAGAAAGATATTCATAAAATTCATCTATAATTTGTTGTTTAGTCAACATACGACGTTCAGCAAACATATCATAATCTTCTGCAAACATATTATCGTTAGGAACAGGAAAAGCATCTCTAACACTAACAACACGTTTAATTAATTGATTACCTACAACATCTCTATATGTATAACAAGCTCCAAAAGCAACAAATTCAAAATAAGCTCTAGCGTATATAGTAAAAGCATCAGTAAGGTCATCAATAACATTAATTAAATCTTGTCCTTGTGCACTAATATCATCAATAAAATTTTCATTAAATTCTTTAATAAAAGCTTCAATATCAACAGCTTGTTCAGGATTAAATTGTTCAGGATTATTACCTTCATTAACAAACTGCATATAACTTTCTTGTATTTTCTTAGCAACAGCTTGTTCTGCAAGCATCATAATTTGTTTACCAAGTTCAGCATCTCTAGCAAATACAACTTCTGGATTATTAGCTCCAACAATAAAATCATGTGGATTTTTGATATATTCACCAATATATCTTCTAATAATACCTTTCATCATATCATAATTACGCATAGTAGCTGGAAAACGAGTTAGATTTTCATCTTTCTCATTATAAGGATTAAGAGTTTTTCTATAATATTCTCTAGGAATATTACCAAGAAGTATATTAAACTTTTCTTCTACATTAAAATCAGCTTTACAAGCAATACCAGCTTCTATAACGTAATCACAACATTTAGCATACCAATCAACTTCTTGTTTTTCAGCATAACTAACGTGCTGATTAGGAAAATCAAGTCTACCAAAATTATACATATCTTTATTCAATTTTATCATTAATAACAATAAATTTAAATACTCCCATATTATCTTTTCGAAGAGCATTATTAATTATATAAGGTTTTACACCTAAAAATTTAGCACATTCTCCAACAGTGCCTGTAAACAATAACTTATTAGTATTTCTATTATAAACACTAATTTGTTTAGTTGGAGCATATCTATTTTTATCAAAAGGTTCATCTTCTTTAAACCAAAAATAGCCATTAAAATATCTATTAAAACCTTGTCTAAGTGCAGATTTAATACTTGTAAAGCCAGCCTTATAAACTTGTTCTTTATTATCCCAAATTTTAATTATATTACCATCTTTATCATATTGATAAACTTTATATTTAGATTGTTTTTTACTTATTCTATTAAACACATCACTATGAAGAAGATTTTCTTTATTAGTGCACCACTCTAAATTCCAATAAGCATTATTATATGTATTTTCATCAATATGATTAACAATATTATATTTTTCAGGATTGTTATTAATAACAAAATATTTTGCAACAAGTCTATGTGCTAAATATTGAATACCATCAATACAATAAGCCTTATATTTATTATTCTTTATATATGTAAAACTCTTTTCTTTTTTAGTATATTTATTTCTAACAAACCCATAATTGCTAAGTTCATATTTATCACTTTCTTCTATACTTACCCAAATAATGTCATTTTCTTTCATAATTATAACATATTAAAAATTAATATTCCAAAACTTATAATAGGAGGTATAATAGTAAACCATTGTCTATTAAAAATATCTGTTTTATCATTATCTTCTGTAACTTTCTTACGACTAGCAAGTTCTCGTTTACCTTTAATATCAATAGACTTCCAATATATACCTAAAAGTATAAGACTAGATATACGGTCAAAGTTACCTTCGGCATTAAACTTTTTAAGTTCAAGAATTGTTTGATAATCAAGAAATCTTTCAAAAACATAAATATCTTCTCCAAATTCATTCTTACCAATAACTTCATATAAGAACTCTTTAAGAAGTCGAAGACCATCTAGTTTCTTAGGACCACTACCAATATTATAACCATAACTAGTACTAACTTTTTCTTTAACAGCAGAATCCCAAACATATAAAGGTTCATAACCTAGATATTTAGTAGCTTTCCATTTACGAAAATTAGAAACAGTTTCACCACGATTTATTTCTACTAAACCAGTACCAATACAATTATACCATTTACATAATCTATAAAACTTTTCATCAGCTTCTTCAAGTCTTTCAGTACGTCCATAATATGCAGCACATAATTTAGGTTTAAATCCATTACGTTCTCTAGGCATTTCAACAACAAACATACTATTATGAGAATGTCTATCAGTAATTTCTTTCTTATCTTTATCAATACCAACAGGATCATAAACTGCAACATAAGTTCCAGGAAGAATACTTCTTACAAGTCTATCATTAATATATGTTTCTTCATATTCTGGAGCAAACCAAACTCTTATACAACCATGAGGGTCTTCGTTACCACGTCTAGGAACTCCTTGAATATAATCATAAGTTTTCATATCAGGATTTTCAATTCTTATACGAGCATTAGATTTAAAATAAATCTTTTTAGTTCCATCTTCAAATAGTTCACCATCAGTATAAAACTTATAACTATTATCAACTCGAAGTTTATCTTCAAACTTATTAAGAGCTTCACTACTAAATATATTTTCACTAGCACTACTAAAAGATTCAGCAGGAAATAAAGCACGTTGACCAAGATAGTTAAGATATTCTGCAAAAGTCTTAGCAGTCTTTTTCTTTTCAACTCTTTCTCGCGCAGCAAGCTGAAGACCTATTCGTAAATTACTATTTCCATCTTCATCAAATCCTTTAACTCCATCTATCTCTCCTTCAAGACCCCAAGCATAAGATTTAAAGAATCCACAAACTTCATTACGAGCATCATTATCCCAAACATTTTCAAATGGCATAAAGTTAAATGCTCTAGGATTATAAAAGTTTTGTTCAAATATTTGCATATTAGCAGCTGTAGCTGTTCCCCAAGCCATAAGAGTACCAGTAGTACGAGTACCAACAGTCATTGTAGGTTCGGTTACATTCATAAACTCATCAAAATTCTGCATTGTAGATAGCTCTTCAACTTTAATTGTAACAGCATCTTTACCAATAGCACAGTCTGGATTATTATTAGCACTAACGCTTAAAAGAGAACTAGACCAACTATCATCAGCTTCAACTCCATTTTTCATACGATAACCAAGTTTAAAACTATCAGTAGTAGGACTATATATACCTCTTTTAAATGGAGTCTTTTCTTCAAAGAACTTTAAATTATTAACAGCAAAATCGCTTAAACCTCCTTGTTTAATTAAATACTTATTATCAGCTGCAACATGAATAACAACTTTATGCTTAGATAAGTTAACTTCATTAGAACTATCAGCAGCCATAATATAAGAAAAACCTCCACGTCGAGTTTTATCAATAATAAGATGTAAACCATTACGTCTACAAAATTCTATAATTTGCCAAGTCCAAAATTGGGCATCAATAAAACTAGGAAAACTATAAATCTTTTTAGCAGTAGCTCCATGTTCAGTAACAATAACAGATGATTCATCTGTACGTTCCATACGAGTATAATTAAGAAAATTATAATGACCACCTGTTATCCAAACATCTTCTATACTTCCATCTGGATTTTGCCAACAAGGAGCAGAAAAACCATTACGTCGTCTATCACATTCTCTACGTCTAAATTGTCTATGAGGAATACTATCTACTTTAAATTGAGTATATTTACCTGTGGCTTGATATGTTCTAGCAGCTTCATTAAAAAGTTCAGTATTAACAAATTTACCAGGTCTAATATTTAAAAGAAAACCACCACTATCTCCAATTAAAAAGTTATTATGAGGGTCATACCATCCACAATCACTAGCTTTCTTATACTTTTTCTCTTTATCAGGTTCTTCAATGTATTCTAGAAAAGGATATTTACCATCAGCCATAATATTTTATTTAACTAGTAAACAAACAACAAAAGCGATAGCGCAAACAGCACCACCGCTTACCAAATATCTATTCTTACGTTTAATACGTTCAATAGACTTATTTAAATTATCATTTACTTTATTACTATTATCAAGATTATTTTGTAAAGTTTCAACTTCTTTATAAAGAGCATTATATTTAATCTTATGGAGATTAATTATACTATCTTGTTCGTTAATAATATCTTTATAAAATTTAGCTTTAATAATTTTAGTATTAGCAATCTTAATCATATTAATAGGGACAAGAACAGTTGTATCAGTAGTGTTGACTCCCCGTGGAGGGTGCACTACATTATCAATCTCATTCTGACACCAACTTCTTAAATAACTCCCAAGTAGCACTGTCATTAAGACTAATAACTTTATCTTCAATATCTTTTTCATGTTCTTTAAGTTTATAAACTATACTTTCTTTTTCAGTTATAACTAACTGTATAGAATCAATCCGAACATGATTAATAGCGGTGTCACTTTTATTATATGAATTGGCTTCTACACTAAAACGACTTATTGATAAATACAGAGTAACACATAAATTGATAATCGCTATTATAAATATTGCTATTAGCATCTTCTTCATAATTCTATACAGTATTAAGTTAATCTTTTATTTCTATAAGTTTATTAAGTAAATCAAGCGTCCATCTACCTGTTTCTTTAAGACCTAAAACTCTTTGAGCCATCTTAATAGTAACAGTTTGACCACAATTTACATTTGTATCGAATAATTGTTCAGCAACTCTCTGACTATTAAAATCATCAAGTTCAAATACATCCCAATAACCTACTTTATATTTTTGCCAAACAAGTTTTTGAAGTTGAACATCATTATCAAGTTTAGACTTAAACTCTTTACTACCAACAGTATAATGTTTCTTATAAGAATCAATCATAGTCCAACCTTGCCAAGTAGGATTATATTTACGACTGATACCTCTATAAGTTTCTCCACCAGCATCATCTTTATCATTTACATATCCACCTTCTTTAATAGAAAGTTTTTTAAAAGCATCTCCAAAGTTAGCCATAATTTAATATTTATAAGGATTAGTACAATAACGAAAACAATCACAAGCATCAGCATAATCGTCTTCATTAAAACTTTTAATAGTAGCCCAAAATAATAGAACTTTAATTTGTACTTTATAATTTATAAAACTAATTTCTCTATTATTTTTACGACAGTTAGCAACTAATCTAATATTACCTTCATGTTTAATTATATATATAGCTTATTATTCATTAAGAACTCTATTAATCCAACCTCTAAGAAATTTAATATTATTTCCTTTACTAGCAATATCATTATAATATCTGATACGTTCAAGCTTATATTTAGCAATAAAATAATCAGCACTAATAGTAGTATCAGACTTATAAGAATTAAGAGAATCTTGAGTTCTACGAAGTAACTCTTTAGTAAGAACTAATTCATTAACAGCAGTAGAATCAGTAACAGGCACATATCTAATTTCAGGAACAGGAGTAATACGTTTAGCACATCCACTAGATAAACAAATAGCAAATATAACTAAAACTATAAATCCAATAATTACTCCAACTAAATTATCTCTATTTAGTTTCATATAGCAAGTTTAAATTGAGTTTGAACACCAGTAGCTTTAATCTGTAATTCTCTATCTTTAAGAACTTTACTAATATCATCACGTAAGTAATTCATTGTAAAGAACTTAGTAGTTTCAACAGGATTTTCTTTAATATGATAAAGACCGTCAGAAAATCTTTTTGGCATACCATATTCATTAAGTTCAAAATCACTATCAATATGACATAACCAAATACCTTTAATAGTTAAACCAAGTATATATTCAACAGCAAAAGCATACATACTAAGTTGTAAATTATATATAGCACCATTACAATTAGGAAGATGATTAAGAGGAGCTAAAAGTCGTTCATCTTTCTCAACCCAAACATTAGTTTGTTGTGCAGGTTTAACTGTTTTATCTTTCTTATAATAACCACTACTAAATCTTAATCCACCACGATTTGTTTTCCAATCACCTACAACAGCACAATTAGTATCTTCATTAACTAGAAGAATATCAATAGTTCCACTAATTAACCAATCTATAAGAAACATACCAATTTCACTATAAATCTTATATCCTCTTTCAGTGTACATTTTAAACGCATCATAAATAAGAGGATAACGATTATTAGTAAGTTCAATAAAATCTTTAAGATTAAGAAGTTTATAATTAGCACCAAAATTTGGAATATCAGCAATAGTAACCATTACACCATCTTCACGTTTATCAAGATAATTAATAGCTTGTTGAAACATAGATGCTCCTTTAACACCATCTTCAAGACCATTGTGAGTATTAGTTCCACGTTCACAAGCTTCTTTAGTAATAGTTGACCATTGTTCTTCTAGTTTCTTCTCACTTATTCCTAGTTCTTTAGACTTCTTTCTCAACCAATAGTTCTTATCGAACTTTGGAGCATAATTATGAAGGATAGTAGTAGTTGAAATATAATCATTACCTAGACTATCATTATATTTATGTTCTTCTTCATGAAAAATAAGTCTAATATCATTATATCTTTTATCTCTAAGTTCCATATTATTAATACCATTAAGTTCAACACTAGTTTGGACCCGCTTCGGCACTACGTGCCTACGCTAGACTCCCCGTGGAGGATGGAATAGATTCAATATCAGCTTATTCTTCAATCATACTACTAGTAATTTCAACTCCACCTCTACCAGCAATATTCTCTTGTTCATACAGAAGATTTTCTTCAGCTACATTAAGAGCTTTAATCGTGTTTGGAAACTGATTAGCTAAATCATTAATTTGTTTCATATAACCAATAACAACTGGAACATCTTCTAGACTAGCACCATCAGATAATTTGTCATTCAACAATTCATTTAACTTGCTAGCAGCTAGAGCAACATTATGAATACCGCGCTTAATATTAAGAACAGCTTCCATACCAGCACCAGCTTTTTGATTATAATATCTTTTAATAAGTTTCCAAACAAGAATATCAGGTTGATAATTTTTAGGTAAATCAAAGTTTTCAATAGCTTTCTTAAGAGCTTCTTTTTCACTAAGACCTTCTTGTAGACATGGACCTTTAGGGTCACCAAGATAATAAATAACTCCAACTTCTTTAACATACATCTCTTTATTAGGAGATTTATCTCTAGTATAAAGAAGACTAACATCTCTATCAAGAAGTTGTTTAAGTGTAGGAGCTTTTGGCATACCAGTTTCATCTATGGTCAGCATCCAATCCAATTCCAAACCGTTCATATATTTCTTCTACTTCTTCATCAAATTCAATAATTTCAAGTTTACCCATAGCATATAGCCAAAGATTAGCATAAGCAGCACTATGTTTTTTACTTAGTTTAATCCAAATAGGAAGAAGTTTCTTTTTAAATTTAAGTTCAGTCTTAATCTTTTCTTCTTCTTCATAATGTTTTTGCTTTTCTTCTTCCATAACTTTAGCAGTATATTCTTTATACTCTTCTCTAGTCATAGTTTTTCTAGCTTCTTTAAAGTCTTTATAATGACTAATAAGTTTGGAACGATACCAATTCTTTTGAATAGTGCCAATATGAGGAATAGCAACACATTTATCTTTTCGTATATTAATACTAGCTTCTTTTTCAAGATTTTCAATAATAGATTTACAAAGTATTCTATCATCACCTTGAAATCCAATATCATCTAATATATTATTTATATCTTTATAGATAAGAATATAATCATCATCAAAATCTTCATGAGAACTAGTATTAGCAATATTAAAACCAGTATTAGTCTTAAAATCCATAATTGAAAGTTTAAGAACTCTTCTTAAATTACTACTATAAACAAGAACACAAGTACCTATAATTTTAAATTATACATAAGTAGTTTTAAGAAGAGTTCGATTATTTAGACGAAATGGCTAATTAGCTTTTTCAGTAGAATGATAAACAAAAGGATTAATAGCTTTATGTTTATCAGTAATAGCGGCTCTTAAATCATTAATAGCTATAACTTTAAACTCAACAAACCAAACTTTTTGTCCTTTTTTATATCCTTGATTTTGTCCAAAAGTACCAACAGTAATAGAACGAGTTAGTTCAGTATCATTAGTAATAAACTTATTAACAAATTGAGGACTAAGAACATTATGTTTAAGATAAAGATGATAACCACGTTCAAGAGTAGAACGGTCAATAATAATCTTATCCATTTGATTCATACCAATAAGTTCAGCATCTTCTTTACTAATCTTAGCAATAATTGGCATAACCTCAACTGTACTTACTTTATTATTAATAACACCAAACAAACTTTCATTTTGGCAAAGAGCAACAACACAATAATGTTTAGCAACAACTACATTAGTAAGAATAGCGTCAAGTGCTTCACTTGTTATTTCGCTAATGTCAGTAGGTATTTGAATACCAAAATCTTTAAATTTACTTTCAACTTTAATCATAACACTAAATTATTTAGTTTTAATAATACTATCAATACCAATATTTCCAAGTTTAAGTTTACTAGGAACTTTAACTTCTTTTTTATTCCTTTCTCCACTATGAAATTCTCTAGTGTATTTAGGTTTAGTTTCACTTTTATCTTTACCCATAACTTAATTGTTTTTAGCAAATGTAAGAGTTTGAATGAATCTACCAAGAGAAAAACTATTTTTAACATTTCAATCGTAGAGGATTATATGATTATAAATATGCAAGTCATACTCCCCGTGGAGGATGGAGATGAGTTAGACTTAATCATATTAGTATTGATAATATTAATAGAGATAATGATATTGATTAACTTGATATGATTGGTACTGATTATATTCATCCTCCACGGGGAGTTGAGCGGAGAGCGAAGCTCGGAGCGGGTCACAGCGAATCTATTAATGCTGATTATATTAAATATTATATATATAATATATCTATATAGATACTATTGCTAACTTATAATTATTTGATTATCAATAAGTTACAATATATAACTTGTTCCACCCATGGAACACATTTCGCTATTTATTTGCTATATTTGTTCCATGGGTGGAACACATTTCGCTAATTTCCTAGAGTAATATATTTTTATGTTGAACTTAATAATATTATTGTTATGACTTTTAAAGAAGATTTTAAACCTACTAAAGTTTATAATAAACTTGTTAATGATGTTTGTTATAATGCTGATTGCTTAGAAGAATTTGAAAAACAAAGACTTGTTGTTGCTAATCCTTTTAGTTATAATAAAAGTACCAGAACTGGTATAGTTGCTGAATTTGATAATGGTTATCATCTTAGTAAAGAAGTTGGTATTAAACGTAATTTTGTTACTATTGGTATGAGAGTTTGGGATATAATAAGAAAAAATAGATATGCTGTTATTATTTCTTTTATTGGTTATATTGCTGAAAATATTAAATTTAATAGTAATGTTATTTATATTTCTCATGATTTAATTAAAGGTTATGGTTTAGTTAAACCTAATCGTAGAGATTATTATAACGCTATTTCTTATCTTGAAGATGAAAATATTATTAAAAGAACTAATTTACAAAATATTTATGTTGTTAATCCTATTTATATATTTAGAGGTGATGTTAACAAACTTATTAATATTATTAGTGAAGCTAAATTAATAAAAACTTTTGATGATAAAGATAGACTTATAGTTGATAAATTTGTTTTATTTAAAAATGATACTGATAAAGGTATTGTAATTGCGAATAAAGATTTGTATGCAACTGAAGTTGTAGATATTGGTGAGGACTGAATTAAATATAATGGTAATGATAGTAAGGATAATGACGAAAATACTGAAGATAAAAATTATGAAGATAATAGTAATGTATATTAATGTTTTGATAATGATAGTAAGAATGTTGATAATGATAGTAAAAGTGATAGTATTGAAAATAGTGTATGTTGATGTTTTGATAAGGCTAGTGAGTATAAGGGGTGGGTCATTAAATTGGACTTGACTACCCCCGTCAAATTCTAGGAGAAAGTAATAATAATTAAAAAGAGGAAAATTAAAGTGATGAATATGGCGAAAATAATGTTGAAGATAATAGTGAATAAGGTAATAATAAAGTGCATAAATATAATAGTAATGATGGTATTGAATATGAAAGTGAAGATGATGGTATTGAATGTTATATGTATTAGTGTGATAGTGAGGCTAATGAAAATAATAAGAATGATAATGAATGAAATGGTAATGAGAGTAATAAAGATGGTAGTGAAGATAATGATGATAAAAGTGATAGGGATAGTAATAGTGATAATTAAGTTTATTAATGTGATAGTGGGGCTAGTGAGTATAACCCCCGGTCATGTTAAACTTGATTGACTACCCCCGCCTAAAGTTGATAGAAGAAATGATAATCCTGCTCATTATCAACATTAAATATTTTGAGATTATTCATCTCATTACATTACTAACTATTAACACTAATCATTATGAGAACAAACAAACCATTGTTGTTAGTTGCAATCATACTGATGATTCCAGCTATCATACTAGCATTGAAAGTAGAACCAACTAGTGATGAACAGATTACTGCCATTGTATTTGGTGTACTATCGGCTATTGTTAGTTATCTTAGTAGAGATTAATCTCTACTAGTTAATGCTGCTCATTATCAACATTAAATACTTTGCAGTTGAAACGAAACAACTGTCAGTAATGCTACTGATTAGCGTAATTAAATACTTAATAGTCATGCCAGACGTTAAAGATTTTGCACAAGCTGCACAAGGTGGTGCTGCGGCTGCTCCTGAGAATGTTAATGTAGTTAATCCAACTACTAGTATTAACCAACCTGTTCAACCTACTGTTGATACAGATAACCAAAATTCTGCGCAAGTGGAAACCATTGATGATGTTGTTAGACGCATCTGTACTGATGGTCATAGTTATGTAATGACTACTGTCATTACTAATATTGATTGTCAAGAACGTACAGGTCGTAATGGCAATTCTTATCTCAATGCGTTTGTTACTATTGCTAGTCCTGTCAAAGGTGCTCAAAGTATGCCTGATGGTACACATCGAATGGGTATGCTTGGTGCTGTTCAGATGCCATTCAATCAGATACTGCTTGTAATGCGCAAAGACAAGTTCTACGGTAGATTTGTCAATTATGTTGGCGAAGCTGCTGAAGCCGGTTTTGCTAGTATGTATCTGACTGGTGTTGCTGTCAAAGTTCTTTGCCAGTTTGTACCTGCTGGTGTACAAGACCGTAATCCATTTACTCGTAAAGATAATCTTTACAATGTTGTGGATTATGACCGATATGTATATCATATTGTAGGTATCGAACAGCCTACTGATCCTGTTCTTGTTGGTGCATATAATGTACTTATCAAGCAGATTATGGATGATGCTCGTGCTGCCATTGCTGCCAAGCGTGAGGCTAAAGCTAAAGCGGCTAGTTTTGTTACTACTGCAATGAGTGATGACGATATGCCGTTCTAATGAACATGGTGCTACTGACCTTCGGGTTGGTAGCACTGATGTTATCAACAATAGTTTTGTTGATGCTGTTGCTAGTGTTCGACATGGAAATGCTCATCATCGACATTAAATAGATTGCAGCAAACGAACTTAACAGTCTGATAAGTCTTATCAGTCATGAACTAGCTGCAAGTTCTGATAAGTCTTGTCCTAATATTAAACATCATGAAAGTACATCGTATTATTACTACTATTGAAGTTGAGAATGGTAATTCTATAACTTCTGTTGAAGTTACTAATCTTCATCTTACTAATGATTATATTTCTTTTGCTGTTACCAATATAACCACTAATGGTAATGCTGATGATATTAATAAAGTGTATGCCATTGTTGATAATCATAGATTTGATATTGGTAGTAAGCTAAAAGATATCGCTCGTATTATTGATGATGGTATTGATGATTATGAATGTGGTATTATTTGTATTAATGCTTATGACGATAAATATGATGATGAAACTGAAACTGATGGTTTAATATAACTGTCAAGATTTATTTTTAGCTATATATAGCCTGTTATATATATATACTGGTAAGTATATATATATATATATAACAGGCTAGATATAGCTATAAAATTGTAATTATTTTTGCTAATTCATATCATTAAAACTAGTTATGTTAGTGAACTTAAAACAACTCATCTTGTTAAACAAGATGATGTTGGTATGACTAATGCGAATGGTGCTGATACTGATATTGGTCATGGAGATTTACTCTCATAACA
>CAVAGO010000002.1:0-53194 GCA_963588075.1 bacterium
TGAATTCTTTGACATCAGTTTTCGCTTGTTCACGCCATTCCATTACGGCTTCTTCTGCATCGTCGCTGAACCATCCAGCTACTTTTCCTACTAACCAAGATCCACCTTCAACTATTTTTCCTCCTGTCCAAGTTAAACCATCAACGATTTTTTCGCCGATATCAGCGATACCACTGACTACGGTTGTTCCTATTACTGCCGAAGTTGCTTGTAAACTTATATAAGTGTCTTTTGCCCATGATAAAGCACTTCCAAGTATGGAAGAGACATTGCTTGCTAGATTAGAACAAGCTTCGCTAATTGATGAACCTAAATCTTTGATACCAGTTATTGCCCAGTTAGCGACGGTTTTAGCGCCGTCTACTATTGCTGCACCGGTATTCTTTAATCCTTCTCCTACGTCGCTAAAAAAGTCGCCGATAGAATCTAAAATACTTTTACTTTCGGTTGCTACTTGTTCTGTTGCAAATGATAAGTCCATGCTTTCAGTTTGGACATTACCATTTGAAGTGTTTGTATTTTGATATGTTGATGAACTATTATTTGGAGTACTACCTATTGAACTAGTAGTATTAGTATTTGAACTATTAGTACCAAAATCTATATTTGTATTTACACTTGTATTCATAGTATCACCGACTTTATCTTCTATATTGATTATAATATAAAAACTCTTTTCTATGAAGTATTATCTGTATGCAAAATGTAAATAAAAAAGAATGTTTTTTCACATTCTCTATTTATATTTTCGTTCTATATAACTTAATATTTCATCTTCTGAATTGTTTATTTGACCTTGAATAATTTGTTTTGTTACATCGTCAAATACAATTCTTAATCTTTTTTTAGCTATTCCTAAACTAGTTATCTTTTCTGCGTTTAATTGAAGATTACTTATTACTAAGATATATTCATTATATAAACTTTCTAATATCGTTAAATCTTCTAAAACCGGTTCTGCTAATACTGGATTTTGCCCTTTATTGTCTGCTCTTTTTAATTCGAATAATAGCTTGGTAAAATCAACTCCGTTTTCTTTAATAAATTGATATATTTTTTCCGGTTTTCTACTTAGAGTCATATCATGTTTTTCAATTAAATCTCTTACCATTTTCTTAGTTTTTTTATCCATTTTTAAGCGACTAGATATCTTATCAAAAATAAGTGCGCTAGCTTCTGGATGACCATAAAAATGCCCTTTTCCATCTTCACCAACAAAAAATTTTTCAGGTTTTCCAATATCATGAAAAAGTGCTGCTAATCTCAAATAAATATTTTTAGGTGTATTTTCTAAAACTACTAAAGTATGTTCTAATACATCATAAATATGCCAAGGGTTTTGTTGTTCAAATTGATACATAGTTTTTAATTCTGGTAATATTTCAAAGAATACTTCAATATTATCCCTTATGTATTGAGCTGGATTATCTGTTACTAAAAATTGAATTAATTCTCTATAAATTCTTTCAGACGCTACATTATCTAATAAATTTTTGTTTTTCAACATTTCTTTTTTACAATTTTCGTCTATAGAAAAATTCATTCTAGCAGCAATTCTAATGGCTCTTAGAATTCTTAATGGATCTGTTATAAAAGCTTCTCCTGTTTGTTTTATCAATGATATTTCTTTATTACTTAATGATTCTATTCCATTAAAAGGATCTATTATCATACCATCCTTGTCCATGGCTATTGCATTTATTGTAAAGTCTCTATTACTTAAATCTTCTAATAATGAACTGCCTTTAAATTCTGATATCTCAATTTCTAAGTTATTTAAACGCATTACTCCAGTATTTCTATTATTATTCGGTTTCATCAGATGAAAATTTGGGTATAAAGATTTTATTTGTGTTAAAGGCATATTTGTGCATATATCAAAATCTTTATTTTCCTTACCTAATAGAGAATCTCGAACTGCTCCTCCTACTAGATAAGCTTCATAACCATTTTTATTTATTTCTTTTAATATATCTATTATTTTTTCTGATACATTAATCATAGAATCACCTATTTTTATTATATTATAAATCATATTTTACTTAAACCTTATTTACTATTACTTAACAACAAAAAACTTAATAATTAATCATTGTTTATAAAATATGTTACTATAGAAAATACACAAATAAAAATTGTAATATCTTACTATTTTAGTGTGATATAATTTTAATGAAGGTGATATTATGTTAAAAAATAAAAAAGTCTTTATACTAGGAATGGCTAGAAGCGGATTTGAAGCTGCTAAAATATTAGCTCCTGATAATACAGTACTAGTTACTGATATGAATGAACAGAATCCTGAACAAGTAAAAATCCTTGAAGACTTAGGTGTAAAAATAGAAATAGTAAAAGATCCGATAGATTTACTTGATGATACTTATGATGTAATGGTTAAAAATCCTGGTATTAAGTATGATCATCCTACTGTAGTTAAAGCTAAAGAGTTAGGAATAAAAGTAATAAATGAAGTTGAACTTGCTTATGGTTATATGAATAAAGATGTAAATATAATTGGTGTTACTGGATCTAATGGTAAGACTACTACTGTTACACTTATTTACAATATAATGAAAGAAGCTGGATTACCTGTATATCTTGGTGGTAATATTGGGACTCCATTATGTAACTTTGTTAAAGATATAAAAGAAAATGAATACTTAGTTATGGAGATATCTGATCATCAATTATGTGATATGTATGATTTTAAAACTAATGTAAGTGTTTTAACTAATATATATGAAGTACATACTGATTTTCATGATTCACATGAGAAATATGTAAGAACTAAGAAGAAGATATTTAATAATCATACTAAAGAAGATATAGCTATTATAAATTATGATAATAAGGAAGCTGTTGATAATACTGAAGATATCAACAGTACTAAATATTACTTTTCTAAAGAAAGTAAACAGAATGTTTATTTAGATAATAATGCTATCTATTATATGGATGAAAAAGTTATTGATTGTAGTGAAATCAAATTAAAAGGTTTACATAATTATGAAAATATAATGGCAGTAATAAGTGCTGTTAAAGTATATGGTGTAGATAATGAAAGTATTTGTAAAGTACTTAGAACTTTTGGCGGTGTTGAACATAGAATTGAATATGTTACTACTATAGATGGTGTTGACTATTATAATGATAGTAAAGCTACTAATTGTGAATCTACTAAGATTGCATTAAAATCATTTAATCAACCTACTTTATTAATATTAGGTGGTTTAGATAGAGGACATTCTTTTGATGATTTAACTCCTTGTATGGAAAATGTTACTTATGTAGCTTGTTACGGGGAGACTAAAGCAAGAATTAAAGAATATTGTGATAGAATTGGTAAAGATTGTGGAGTATTTGATAACTTAGTGAATGCTACTACTGCTTGTTATGAAAAAGCTGGTAAAGGTGATGTTGTCTTATTAAGTCCTGCTTGTGCTAGTTGGGATCAATATAAAGCTTTTGAAGACCGTGGTAATGAGTTTAAAGCTACTGTAAATAGTTTTAAGGGGGAATAATAATGGCAATTAATATAAAAGATTATAAACGTATATATATGGTTGGTATTGGTGGTATCAGTATGAGTGGTATTGCTTTAATACTAAAGAGATGGAATTATGAAGTAAGTGGTAGTGATGGAGTATCTTCACATCAAACAGAATGGCTTATTAATAATGGAATACATGTTAATATTGGTCAAGTTAGGGAGAATATTACTGAAGATATAGATTTAGTTGTTTATACTGCTGCTGTTAAATTAGATAATCCTGAATTAGTTAGAGCTACTGAATTAGGAATTCCTATTATAGAACGTGGAGAATTCTTAGGAGAGATTACTAAGTTGTTTAAAGATACTATTGGTGTTGCTGGGACTCATGGTAAGACTAGTACAACAAGTATGGTAACTTGTTCATTTATTGAAGCTGGTTTAGATCCTTCTATCCAAGTTGGAGCTAATTTGAAAGTATTAGATAATACTAATTATAGAGTTGGTGATAGTGATTACTTTATAATAGAAGCTTGTGAATATTGTGAGAGTTATTTAAACTTTGTACAAAGAAGCGCTATTGTACTTAATATTGATAATGATCATTTAGATTATTTTGGAAATATAGACAATATTAAAAAAAGTTTTGAAAAGTATGTTTCATTACTTCCTGAAGATGGATATCTTGTTTTAAATAGAGATGATGAAAGATGCTATGATTTAAGGAATAGTACTAAAGCTCATGTTATTACTGTAGGTAGTACTGAGGAAGCTGATTGGACTTATAAGAATGTTACATTTGATGATGACGGATATCCAACATATGATGTGTATAAGTTAAACGAATTTATGGGAAGTATTACATTAAAAGTAGCAGGAATGCACAATGTATTTAATAGTTTATGTTGTGTTGCTTTGTGTGATGCTTATGGTATAGGTGTTGAAACTGTTGCTAAAGCTTTAATTAAGTTTGATGGTGCTTCTAGAAGATTAGAATATAAATGTATGTTAAATGGTGCTAAAGTATATGATGATTATGGACATCATCCTACTGAGATAATGGCTACTGTAAAAGGTATAAAAAATAAGAAGTATAATGAATCTTGGGTAGTGTTTGAAGCACATACTTATAGTAGATTAAAAGAACATTTACATAACTTTGCTCTGGCATTAGAAAACTTCGGCCATATAATAGTTATCGATATATATGCAGCTAGAGAAGTTAATACATTCAATATAAGTGAACAAGATTTAATAGATGAACTAGCTAAATTAGGTAAAGAAGCTATTCATATAAGCAATCATGATGAAGTTATTAAGTACTTACAAAATAATGTTAAAGAAGGCGATGTTGTTTTAACACTTGGTGCTGGTAATGTTACAAAGATAGCTAATAAATTAAAAGATTTACAATAAAAAAAGAGGAATATAGATAAGTCTATAAATCCTCTTTTATTTTGTTCTTGGTTTTTCGAAATTCTCTGATAATTTAAAATCTGCAATTATTTTATAATTAATATCTGATTCTTTCTTTTCATATACTTTTTGAACTATTGATTTTAGCTTTTCTTGTTCTTCTGGAGTTAATCTTTCATCTAGTGATAAATTTATCAAATTATTAAATGCTACAGCGCTTTCAAAAGCAGCTGTTGTTAGTTCTTTTAAGTATGAAGATGACCTTGTTTTTAGGAAAAGATTCTTTAGAGCTTCCATCTTATCAGATGGTGATAATGAATCTAAAACTTCTGGAGTCATAAGATCTTCAACTTTAATAATACGAAAATATGGGATAAATCTAAAATATTGTTGACAGCCCTTTTGGCAGTACATAGCTATTTCAAATTCACTAGCAAGTTTTTCTTCGTAAGATAGATTATCTAACAATTCTGGCGAAAATGTACTATCTTGTTTTTTATCATTTAAATAATGTTTTATTGTTTCATAATTTTCCATATATAATCATCTCCTTTTAATTATTTGAATAAAGCGATGTAAACATTTCAAAAATCAATTCTGACAGAACTTCTTTAGATGCTCCTGATGATAAACCTTCTTGGTATATCGTTCTCAATCCACTAATATCAACTACCTTAGATGAAACTTCTATTAAATCACTGAAATCTGCAACAGTAACTACTTCAAGTTTGTTAATCGTTCCATATTCCAAAAGAGTTGGTAATTCTGACTTTTTAAACAATTCTCCGAAACCATTACCATCCGATGTAGAAGGTAAAATATATTTTAATTGATCTATTGGATTACCTGAACTATCTACTAATTGAGAACATGATTTTGCATACATCTCAGAAAGTTTTCCCCATAATTCTTCAGCATGTGGGATTACAGAAGAGCTTTCATTCCAATTAGTGAATACGATGTCTTCAAAACAGTATAGACTTTCACCAATTGTTGTATTCTCGATTGTTGTGTATAACTCATTTAATAATTTAGTATCTACTTTGCTCCATAAAACTGCTTCTTTAGATAATGCACCTTGAGCTACTTTTTGATCAACATATGGTGTTAGTATCTCTATAAATCTATCCCAATCCCTAGTAGCTGAATATCCATTTTCTACAAAGTCACTTCCTAATAAACAATCAGATAACTCTTTGATTAAACTTTCATCTGTTATACCAAGAGTTCCTCCTATTGAATCTTTTACCTCTTGTAACGATGTTTCTTTTATTATTCTTCTTAAGTCTTGGCTTGAAGAAATAATTTCACCCATGATTTGAGTTCTTAATGTTTTAGGAATTTCTGCTCCTGATACTTCAAACAAATCATAATATAGTGAGATAGAGTCACCATTTTTACTTACTTGTTCTCTAATATATTTATTAATTGCTTCACTTACTTCGGTTGTATCAAATAATATTTCTTCTGTATTTTTTAAGTTAGAAGTTGATAATGTGTTGTTTAGGTAAGATGATATGTCATCTATACTGTGAAATTCAGGTACATCAGTTATTTTGATTATATTTTTTGGCTTAGGTAAGTTACTGTCGATTGGTGGTACCATTTCTTCTATATCATCTGCTTGTTTTAATGCATCACCAACATCATCTGCTTCTTTTCCTAGATTTCCCAAGTATTCTCCTGCTCCATCGAAGAACATATTTAATAACCATGCAGATAATAATTCACCACCTGCTGAGGTAGCTGTTTGAATATTAAAATCTTCGTCACCTACTAACCAATCTCCTACGTTGTCGCCAATAATACCTAAACTATCTAGTAAGTTGTCTTTGGCTTTTAAACTAGCTAAGTTAGAATTTTTTAATATTCCTGCTATTGTATTTTTTAATCCATTTGATTTGATATTACTAAATGTAGATTTAATTCCTGTCCATACAAGAGCGCCGGTATTTTTTAGACCATTACCTTTTATGATATTGTATAAACCTACTCCACCTTTTCCTAACTGACCTTGTGCGTACCAGTTAGCAGCTTCACCTAGTCCACTAACAAAGATTCCTAGTTCTTGAGCTCCTGTTGTATCCATGTTTTCTTGATACATCTTTTCTGCTTGTTCACCTGTTCCATATGAAAAACCTAATAGTAAGGGAACTGCTACTGCTGCGCCACCAGGTAAACATGAAGCGGCTGTTGCTAAAACTAATTTACCGACCATTTCAGTAGCTCCTCTTAGTTTTTGCATGGCTTCACTATCATATTTTAGGTATGAGTTTTCGTTTATGTAACGACCTAGAGCTGTTTCTTGGTAGAACCAGTCGTTGGCTTCTCCTACCCAATCGGTTGCGATGAATTCTTTGACATCAGTTTTCGCTTGTTCACGCCATTCCATTACGGCTTCTTCGGCATCGTCGCTGAACCATCCAGCTACTTTTCCTACTAACCATGAACCACCTTCAACTAGTTTTCCACCACACCAAGTTAAACCGTCGACGATACCTTCGCCGATATCAGCGATACCACTGACTACGGTTGTTCCTATTACTGCTGAGGTTGCTTGTAAGCTTATGTAAGTGTCTTTTGCCCATGATAAAGCACTTCCAAGTATGGAAGAGACATTGCTTGCTAGATTAGAACAAGCTTCGCTAATTGATGAACCTAAATCTTTGATACCAGTTATTGCCCAGTTAGCGACGGTTTTAGCGCCGTCTACTATTGCTGCACCGGTATTCTTTAATCCTTCTCCTACGTCGCTAAAAAAGTCGCCGATTGAATCAAGAATACTTTTGCTTTCTGTTGCTACTTGTTCTGTTGCAAATGATAAGTCCATACTTTCAGTTTGGACATTACCATTTGAGTTATAAGTGTTTTGATATGTAGGTGAACTATTATTTGGAGTACTATTTATTGAACTAGTAGTATTAGTATTGGAACTATTGGTACCAAAATCTACATTTGTATTTACACTTGTATTCATAGTTCACCTCTATTCTACTTATATTTTTATTATAATATATTGGTTGTTTATAAATAAATGGTTTTATGGGTAGTTAACAGTAAAAAAGAGAAATTTAATATTTCTCTTTTATAATTTAATACCTGGTTTTTCATCATTTTTAGCTTTTTCTACGAAGTAATCTTGAAAATCGGGTATTTCTTTAAATGTAAGTGTATTATCAAAATATAAGCCTAATAATGATGGTTCTAGGTACCATACGAATTCTTTAGTATCTAGTCTATAAAATTCTAATTCATTACTTAAGTATTTAAAGATAGTTCCATCTTCCATTAAATAATACTTAGTATTAGGATTGTTTCTTAATTCAAGTTGTTCTCCTGATGATCTTTTTGCTTGGATATATTGTTGAACTGAAGATAAAGTTTGTTCTACTTTTTTAGCAAAGTATTCTTTTACCTCTTCTTGAGATTTAAAATATTCAAGTTGAGCTGGTGTATATTCTTTATTTGAGTATTTTGAATTATTATTTGTCATCTGAGTTCCTCCTCATTAGTTTTTTATTATATCATTTTTATTTCTATGTACCATATGTTTTAGCAGTTTCGGCGATATCTTTCCATGGTATTCCAACTAAATCTTGTATTGTGCTTACATTAATTGATTGATCTAATATTTGGATTTTACCAGCGATATCTCTATCTGCTGTATCGGCAAGAGCACTACGTTTTATTTCATAGAATGAATGACTAAGGGTTTCTTTAGCATAGAATGAATCTTCGGTATGGAATTGAACTTCTACTCTAACACCTTCAGGAGCTAGCACGGAAACATTTAATCCTTGATAAGCTGCATTACCCCAACTGTTGTTCATTCCTATTACTTCATATCCTTCATCAAGCATTGTTTTTAATCTTGTATACATTTGGTCTGTGTAGTTTGTTTCATCTAGAAGGAAAGTATAACGAAGGTTGTCATTTACTTTAGAAGCATATTTTACTATATCTTCTGGATCTGTTGAACCTTTTAAAAGATTAGTTACTTTACGACCAATACTATCGACAGATTTAAAACGATGGTCAAATCCTGATAAGTAGACGCCGTCAGTTTCTAATGATTGCATTAAACTGCTTATAGTAGGTTCTGCTGTTAAAGCTTTTTGATGAACTTCTTCAGCAGCTTCTGTAATTAATTTTTGAGTGGCTGGGTCGACTTGAGCAATTGTTCCACAATATTTTACGTATTCTTGCATTGTCATGCCTTTGGCATGAATGCTTTCTAATAATTGATTTTTTAACGCTGCTCTTTCTTCAATAAGAGCTTTTTTAGTAGCATAATCAGCTGAGGTTGGGTCTAAAGCGGCAAGATCATTTTTTAATTGTAAGTCGAATTCAGCTATTTCATCTGCCATTGTTTTTATTTGTTTTGAACTATTTGATGAAACGGTGTTAGGTACATCAGTTATTTCACCTTGTGTTATTTTAGTAGTTTGATTACCTGTTAAGTAGTCTCCAGCACTATCAAAGAACATATTTAGAGCCCATGCTGCTAATAGTTCTCCACCAGCACTAGCAACATTCTGTAAATTAAATTCTTCATTCCCTACTAACCAATCACTTACGTTATCTCCTATTATACCAACACTATCAGCAAGATTATCCGCAGCTAGCATTGTACTTATATTTGAATTTTTTAATATACCTTTTGCAGTATTTACTACACCATTTGTTTTGATGTTGGAAATTGTTGAAGTTAAACCATTCCAAATAGTTGCTCCGGTTTGTTTTAGACCATTTTCTTTGATTATGTTTGCTAAAGTTAATCCACCTTGTCCTAGTTTACCTAGAGCGTACCAGTTAGCTGCTTCACCTAGACCGCTAACGAAGATTCCTAATTCTTGTGTACCTGTTGTATTTAAGTTTTCTTGATATAAAGTCTCTGCTTGTTCTCCGCTACCGAATAATAATCCTAATGCTAGGGGAGCAGCTGCGCCACCAGTTGTTATTGTTGCTGCAGTTGCTGCTGCTAGTTTACTAGCAAATTCTGTAGCATTAGTTATACCTTGAGCTACTTCACTGTCATATTTTAAATAAGAATTTTCATTAATCGACTGACCAATTTCTGTGTTTTGGTAAAACCAATCATTGGCTTCGCCAACCCAGTCAGTTGCTATAAATTCTTTAACATTTGTTTTAGCTTGGTCTCGCCATTCCATAATTGAAGTTTCTGTATCATCATTAAATAAGCCAGATGCTTTACCGACTAACCAAGATGCTCCTTCAACAACTTTTCCACCGCACCAAGTTAAGCCATCAACAATACCTTCACCAATATTGGTAACTCCACTTAAAACTGATGTTGTTACTACTGCGCCGGTTGATGATACTTTTGTCTTTAAGTCTGAGAAAAAATCACCAATTGATTCTATTATATTTTTACTTTCCGCTGCTACTTGTTCTGTTGCAAATGATAAATCCATACTTTCTGTACTTGTTGTTGATAAATTAGTAGAATTACCGATGTTCTTAAATGAATTTATTGATGTAGAAGCATTTATACTACTTGAAGTATTAGAAGTATTTGATGAAGACGTAAAATCAAAATTAGTTTTGGTTGTTCCTGTATTCATTTTATACCTCCTATTCTATAAATAGTATACCAATAAAAGAGTCATTTAATATATAAATAAAAGGTTTGTTTACATAAAAAAACTTTTTAACAGTGTTAAAAAGTTTTATAGTGTTTTTTTAGATTCTTTGTTTTTTTCTAAAATATTATTAAATTTATTACATACATCTAATAGATATTCTTTACTTTTTAAATTGTCTCTCCAGTATTTAGGAATATTGTGGTATCCATAAATAAGTCCATTGATTGAACCTGTTATTGCTCCAACTGTGTCAGTATCATCTCCTAAGTTAACTGCTTTTAAAACAGCTTCTTCATAGCTATCACTATTATGAGTACACCAAATACTTGCTTCTAGTGTATCTACAACAAAACCAGATGATTTTATATCCTCTTCTGGTAGGTCAGTAATTGAACCATCTAAAATTCTTTGATAATAGCTTATAGATTCTGGAGAATAATATTGGCTATAATCTATTGCTTGAAGATTTTCTAAACTTTCTGTTTTAGATGAACCATTTAAAATTCCTTTAATATAATCGGCATATATTTTACAACCTAATTGGCTTATTTCGTGACCATGTGTTAATGAAGACATTTCATTTATTAATGCAACTTCATCTTCATATGAAAGATTCTTAGAATCAGAATATAAAACTACAGGTAACATTCTCATTAAAGCACCATTACCATTATCTCTGATACTCTTTCCACCACATTCGGTTGGTTTTTGTCCTCTTGTGTATCTATGTAAAGCTGAACTTGTTGATATGCCTATATCGAAGAAGACTCCGGTTGCAGTATATTTAGAATCTCTTTCCCATTCACAGAATTTTTTCATGATATCATTGTAATCAATTTCTTGACATTCATTTATTGAATCCATAGTAGCTATCGTCATAGAAGAATCATCTGACCAAGTTCCTTCTGGCATATGATGTGTTCCATAACCTACCATATCTGTTATAGGACTCATTTTTAAAGAACTTCTACTTTTAAATTCAGCTGGTACACCAACTGCATCAGCAATAGCAAAACCAAATACACTATCTATTGTAGGGATTGATTCAGATACCTCAACAGACTGTTGAATATCATTACTTTTAAATTTATTACTTAAATATATTTGAAGATTACTTATTTTCATTTAAATCATTCCTTTTATAAAGATTTGGACTCATAATTATTTTCTTGTTCTCTTAAGTACTTAACATTTTTTAAATACTCGATACATTTCTTATACTTTTCTACTCTTACAAGATTCCAATCTGTTATTTCATTTAATCTTGATAAGTCACTATTATGTTCTAAGTCGGCGAGTTTTACATCAGTTGCAATTTCGTTTGTACCAATATTTTTTACATAGTCAAAATAATCTACACCTTCTTGATGAGTTAAACATCTTAAAGCATCTATTACTTCTTTTGGAAATCCCATTTGAATTAACTGTTCAAATGTAACATCGGTATCTTCAACAATATCATGTAAAAGTCCGACAGTCGTTCTATATTCGTCTTGCATTTGCTCTGCGACATGAATAGGATGTAATACATAAGGCATTCCTGCTTTATCATATTGGTTTTTATGCTTTTCATATACTAAGAGTATTGCTTTTTTAGTCATATCTGTGTATATCATAATACCCTTCCTTTACTGAGGTCCGATACATTCTCTATCGGATAAACATCATTAAAATCTATAAATTCTCCATGAACATTGCCTTGTTCAAATTCTACGAATAAACTTGGTGATTCAATCCATACTTTTTTTACTGCATCAAATTTATAGCATAGTAAGTTTTCTGGAACAATCTTGATAATCATTCCACTATTTATTTTAAAATATCTAGCTGCATCTAATTGTTGTTCTCCTTGGTTGCTCCTGGGAGATGGTTGTTGGCTGTTAAGCATAAAATTAACATCAACTTTGTCAGGATTTATTCCTTGATTTACTAAATGTTCTTTTATTAGTTGTTTTCTTATGTCGTAAGCACCTTTTCTTGCAGATTCTGTTTTTGTTTCTAAATCTGCTTTGATTTCTTCTGGTGTTAAACTATGCGTATTACTATCAGAAGGAGCCATATAAAAGTCCCCTGGTGTGGCCATTAAACGTGAATTTTTATTATCATTCATATTTACACTTCCTTTCTTACACTATATCATATTATTTTTGAGATAAGAAGATATATACCTTTCCGTATTCATCTTTCTTTACAGAATCTATTTTAAATTTAGTACCATAATCTAACAATACTTCTTTTTCACCGGCGTTATATCCGGCAAAGTTTCCAATTGATGTTCCTTGATTAACATTCATTATATAGTTGATTTCATTTCCATTCATGAAACCTCCACCTAATTCAGGAGTTGAGCTCATGAACCCACTATCACAATATGTGTTACCATTTCTAGTTAATTTAGCAAAGATTGTTTCTGCTGTGTCACCTTTTCTAACACCGAATCTTTCTAAAGAATCCCAACTAGCTCCACGTCCTACGACTAAATCACTATCTAAAGTATACATACCTAGAGCGTCACTTATTGCTTGAGATTCAGATTTTACTCTTACTAGTAAATCATTAAAAGTTCCAACACTTCTATCAGCATTTAATCCATATTTATTTCCTTGCCAATTAATTGCAAATATTTCATCTGTATGAGGATTATACTTATATTCATTAATATTACCGAAACAGTGTCTTATTTCCATTGTAGCTAAGCCATCAGCATCTAGAATAACATTTCCTCGAACATCTTTTTTTAATAAGTTATATAAGGTTGTTCCACTATCAACATCCATTGCTCTGTTAACAGTGTTTAAAACTGCATATGAACCAGCTATTTGATCAGATTCACCAATATAACCATGTATTAATTGTTCATATGTATAATTTCTTCCTGTTATAGGATCAACATAGTATTGAGTTTTAAGACTCTTTTCCCAAGCAAGTCTTTTAGCTTCTGTATCTAAAGAGAAATCAACATATGTTTGATATGATTTAGCATTTGGATTATATCCTTGAGCTAAGGTAAATGCTGATTCTCCAGCACCTACTGGAGTAAAGTCTATACCTTTATAATCTGCAATTGCACTCATTACACTATATTGGTTATGAGAGAATCCCGTATTTCTTACATATAAGCTTTGGTTTAGGGATTGAATTTCATTACTTAAATTCTTTATAGATTGATCTGCTAATGGACTTCTAGATATTTCATAATAAGTATGATTGATAGTTTGTTTAGCATTAAATGAAGCATCTGTATGGAATTGAACTTCTATCATCATACCTGTTGGATCTTCTAAGGTAACATTTAATCCTTGATAAGTTTTTCCACTACCCCAGGCGTTATTATAATATTTTATTTGATAACCATTATCAGTAAATGTTGATAGTTTCGATAAAACAGAACCATCGTAAGCACTTTCGTCGATTAGGAATGTATATCTTAAACTATCATTTATATCTTGAGCAGCACCATTTAAACTATATCCTTGTTCTAATAATCTACCCATTTTATTTTCAATACTACTTGTAGATTTAAAACGATATTCTAATCCAGTTAATCTTGAGTTACCATCTTGTAAGCTTTCCATTAAAGCAGTAACTTGTGGTTCAGCTTGAATTGCTCTTGCTTGAACTGCTTCTGCTTGTTGCTTAACTAATGCTGCAGTTGCTTCATCTAACTGACTCGTAGAACCACATGTTTTTAAATAATCTTCTAAGGTCATTCCTTTATTGTGGATTGCTTCCAGTAGTTGCATTTCTAAATTAGCTTTCTTTTGTAAATCAGCTAACTTATTTGCATAGTCTGGATCCCATTTATTTAAAGACATTATTTCAGCATTTATCTTTTGATTTAATTCGATTTTTTCTTGAGATGGTGTTTTGATTTTAGATGTCGAAGATGGTGTTGAGTAAGCATAAGTTGAATCGTATAATCCGCTTGAATTGCCTACACCTGTAGTTATAGATTTGGAATTCATATAATTTATTATGTCTTGTGGCATTCCTGTTGGTGGTGTTACTAGTGGATCTTGAAGATAATTATTTAAATAATCTACTATTTCTTGAGGCATTCCTTGAGGAATTGTTGTATTTGGGTCTTTTACAAAGTCATCAAGAAATTTTGTTACATTATCCGGCAAGTTTGTTTGGATAGCCGCTGTTGATAAAGGCGCAGTTGTAAACAATGGTGCAGTAGTTGTTAAATCTCCTGCTTGTTGAAAATAATTGTTTGTTGGAGGAATTGTACTTTCTAATGAAGGACTAGCACTAGATGAACCACCGTCAGCGAATGAAATTGTTGATGATGTTGTTTTAGAATCGAGATATGCTGTAATTTGCTGAGGCATTCCCGGTGGTAATGTTGTATATGGATCTTTCATGTAGGCATTTAAATAATCTACTACTGATTCTGGAATTCCGTTTGGTAATGTTATTTCAGGATTTTTAGAATAATCATCTAAAAATTTGACAAATTCTGCAGATAGAACATCATTATTAGAAGCATCCATCATTGTAATAAAGCTTGTTTGTATTGTAGAATTTGGTAAATCTCCAGCCGGTTGGAAATATGTTTTGCCTGCTGTAATACCGTCTAACTCAGTTTGTGATAATTCTATATTGTCTGCTTGTTTTATTGCATCGCCGACATCATCAGCTCCTTTACCTAGTTTTCCTAAATATTCTGATGCTCCATCAAAGAACATATTAAGTCCCCATGCTGCTAATAGTTCACCACCAGCTAATGCGGCAGTTTTTAAATTAAATTCTTCGTTTCCTACTAACCAATCTCCTACGTTATCTCCAATAATACCTAAACTATCTGCTAGGTTATCTGCTGCATATAAGCTTGCCCAGTTTGAGTTTTTAACCATACCTGTAATTGTATTTTTAAATCCGTTTGATTTGATATTTCCTAAAGTTGATTTAAACGCACTTAAGAATGCTGAACCCGTATTTTTTAGTCCGTTGCTTTTTAGGACATTTAAGAAATCTAAGCCACTGCTACCCATTTTTCCTTGTGCATACCAGTTAGCAGCTTCACCTAGACCACTAACGAAGATTCCTAGTTCTTGAGCTCCTGTTGTATTTGGATTTTCTTGATATAACTTTTCAGCTTGCTCACCTGTTCCAAATAAGAAACCTAATGCTATTGGGGATGCTGCTCCTCCTGTTACGACTGTTGCTGCGGTTGCTAAAACTAGCTTGCCGACCATTTCGGAAGCTCCTCTTAGTTTTTGCATTGCTTCACTATCATATTTTAGGTATGAGTTTTCGTTTATGTAACGACCTAGAGCTGTTTCTTGGTAGAACCAGTCGTTGGCTTCTCCTACCCAATCGGTTGCGATGAATTCTTTGACATCAGTTTTCGCTTGTTCACGCCATTCCATTACGGCTTCTTCGGCATCGTCGCTGAACCATCCAGCTACTTTTCCTACTAACCATGATCCACCTTCAACTAGTTTTCCACCGCACCAAGTTAGACCATCGACGATTCCTTCACCGATATCAGCGATGCCACTGACTACGGTTGTTCCTATTACTGCTGAGGTTGCTTGTAAACTTATATAAGTGTCTTTCGCCCATGACAAAGCGCTTCCTAAAATGGAAGATACATTGCTTGCTAGATTAGAACAAGCTTCACTGATTGATGAACCTAAGTCTTTTATACCAGTTATCGCCCAGTTAGCGACGGTTTTAGCACCGTCTACTATTGCTGCACCGGTATTCTTTAATCCTTCTCCTACGTCGCTAAAAAAGTCGCCGATTGAATCAAGAATACTTTTGCTTTCTGTTGCTACTTGTTCTGTTGCAAATGATAAGTCCATACTTTCAGTTTGGACATTACCATTTGAGTTATAAGTGTTTGTATAAGTTGGTGAACTATTATTTGGAGTACTCCCAATTGAACTAGTAGTATTAGTATTGGAACTATTGGTACCAAAATCTACGTTTGTATTTACACTTGTATTCATAGTTCACCTCTATTCTATACTCTATTTAATTATAATATAAATGACCTTTTTTATAAAGTGTATTTAATAAAAAAAAAGCATCATAAGTGATGCTTAATAGAACATATTGTTGTTGTTAAAATTGTTTGGTAGACCATTATTATTCATTGTATATCCTTGCTGTTGTTGCTGTGGATAATTGTTTGTAAATATAGGGTCAGCAAATGGATTTGATTGAATTTGTGGACCTGAAGTTTGCGCTATTGGTTGTTGAGGAATTACTTGTGTTGGTGCAACTTGAGGTGTTTGTTCAACTACTGGAGCTGTTGCTGTTATATTTTGAGCTACTCCTAATTGTTCCTCTCTATGAAGATTAGCAATTGTTTTTACTTCATTTAAGAACTCCATAGACTCTTCATTTTTAAATCCTATAAAAAGAAATTTATCAATTTGTTCATGATTGAAAACAGCATTTTGATCACTTGATAATAATCCCTCTGGGAACATACATGCTGAATAATCATACATTGTTGTATCAGAAGAATCTGATGGCATTGGTAAATAACCTGTTATCATAACTGGTTTTGTTCCATTCTTTAATAATACTACACTACCTATTGGTAAATATTTTTCTTCCATAAAAATCCTCCTATGTTTTACTTGATACTCTTGGTATTAAGTTACTATTTAAATCACTTTTTACACTTTCAAGTTCTTTCTTGATACTTAATATTTCATCATTTTCAAACATTTTCTCGTCTATTTGAACACTATCATCTAAAAGTGTTACAAATGATTGATAGTTTGTTGAAAATTTACTCATTTTATTTCTTATTTTATATAAATCACTTAATAATGATCTATATTTACGTCTTCTTCTTTCTAATTGTTCTATTTCTTCAGGTGTAACCATATTATTTGCCTCCTGTAGTAATATTTTCGAAATTTTGTTTAGACAATGCAGCATCTTTTTTATAACTTGCAATTGTCCTGTCGATAACTGTACAATAGTTTTCGTCATTTGTTAGCAGTTTCTTATTCATATTTTTTAATTCCGTAATAACATTAGCTATTTTATGAGAATTTTTTGTTTTATATAAATTACTTAAATCATCAAAATAAAATTCAATGTTACTACTTTGTTGTTTACTTTCATTTGTATAATATCGCGCTTTATCTAAAGTTGTTTGGAGTTCTCTTTCTTTTATCATTGCCATATTAATCAACTCCTACTTCTAGATATGGAGCTATTTCAAACTCTTCGATTCTATCTAGTAATATTTTAGATAAGTTAGTATTAACTTGATTCTCTATTTTCTCTAGTTTATCAAATAAATCTTTTAACTTTGTTTTTTCTTCATTCATTCGGTCATATAGTTTAGTTAGTCTTTTCTTATGGTTGTTAATAACTGTTGCTTCTGAAGGACAGAATGATGTATCTAATCTATTATAAGAAGAAATTATTGTTGATAGTTCACTCATTAGATTGTTCATTTTTTCTAAGAGACTTCCTCTATATTCTTCATTTACTTTTATTTTTTTACCTATTACTTTGTATTGATTTAGTATATAGGTATAAATATCTTTTACTTCATTTAAACTAGTAAAATATGACTTATTTTTTTCTCGTTCACGTGGCATTGCTTCAACAAATCTTGTAGAATATCCATCATTCCAAAAAAAAGAAGAGGAACTTAATTCCTTAAATAAAGTTTGATATGTAAGTTCGTATTCATTTAATAGCTTGTTAATTTGCAACAAATCTTTTTCAATTTCATGCGAATCTACAGATATCATATGAATCACCTACTTTTTTCCAAATATATAGCAACTATAGGTATAGTTACCATATATTTAGAAAAAAACGAGTTTTTTCTAAATGTTTATTCAACAAACTAGTTAGTTCCGAATGTAGATGCGTTTGCAGCAGCAATCTCAGCTTCACGAGCTTTAGTTTGTTCTAATTTTTGTTTTGTAGCAGCACTTAATTCTTCAGATAATGAAGATAATGATTTTTTAATACTATTCATTGATCCTACTAATGCTTCTTGTTGGCCTCCACCATAGAAACCACTATTTCCTGCAGCAGCAGCTGCTTCTTTTAATGCTGATTGGATAGCTTCTGCTATACCATCCATCATATTTTTTGCTCCTTCGAATTCAGCTGAGCTTGTAATACCTACGAATGAATTTAAATCACTTTTCATAGCGTCTACTGATAATGTATTTGCTTTTACATTATGAGCAACCTTTTGGAATACTGATGTACTATGTTCATTATCAAAGTTTAATGCATTTTGAGTTATTGTATCATTAACACTTTGGAAAATCTTTTCAATTTGATTTGCTGCTTCATCAAGAGCTGGTTTAAATTTATCTCTCATGAATTCAATTGCGTCATTACCAAACCAAGTTGAACTGATAGTATTAATAACTTTTTGTTGCATACTATCAATGATTTGATTCATTGTTTGTCCATATGCTCCTTCTATTTTATTTAAAGCTGCTGTAGCTTCTTGTCCGTTAAGACCTATTCTTTCTTCTGCCATTTTTATCTCTCCTTTTATAAAACAAATTATTTTTGATAAATTACACTGGCTATCTTAATTTATCTAAATAAATTGTAACAAAGCTTTTTTTTCAATGCAATATTATTGTCTCGCTGTTTACACTTTATATTTTCAATAATATTAATTCTGTGCCATTTCTAATGTCTGTATCTATAATTATTTCATTGTTATTATACACTTTGTTGTTTATCTTGTTGATAAATACATACTTGTCGTTAGTATTAAGTGGAACACCTGATAAATCAGAAATAGATTTAATAACAAGTTTGTTGACACGCCAAACTAATTCGTTGACTGGAATAAATAAATCATAATCTGCGTCAAGTTCTGGAACGTCTACATTAATTAGTACTTTATTATTCATCGTCATCCTCCTTAGCTGGATAGAAATCTAATACTTTAGAAAGGATTGCTGTTCCTTCTGATACAAAGTATCCCATATCATTTTTAAAGTCTTTTGTCATATCTTTAGAATAATTAGAATACTTGAATACTGATTGATCTGCCATACCTTTACCTATCCATAGGCCATCATTTGCACTGAAGATACTTTTAAACCATTCATCATATGAATAATTTTTTAGTTTAGTGCCATCTTCAATTAGAACTACACATATCTTTTCATATTTCTTTATTTTTTCTATCATTTTTTCTAATTTACTTGAACCACTTAACTTAGATAGAATTTTGTAAATACCATTTAATACTATTACTACGTTTGGTTCTGCCGGTGCAGGTCCTTCTAATTGCTTATCAATAAAATTATTTATAGCATCAAAGACATCTTCAAAATTATTATTATAGTAATTTGAAACAATTTCTTTATCTGGTAATAAATTATCATGAGCGTCAACAACTATAACACCCATTCCCTTGATACTTGTTAATACTTTTAGTAAACTTCTAGCAAAGTTAGTAGTATTTTCAATCTTATTAGCACTTACTATTGTTCCAAGTGTTGCTTCAAAATTCATTTTTTGAACTTCTAACTCATCTTTACTAATTGCGTATGGAACTGCTTTTAAATTAGTTATATCTTTACTAATTGTTTCATAAGAAACATGTTTTGGTAATGCTGGAATTGGAATTGCTTTAATTTTATTTACTTCATTTACTTTATTTATAAATTCAGTTAAGAAATCATTTTGTTTATCAATTGAGTCAGTTACAGAACATGTTTGGAATTCGTGAACTACACTATTTTCTTCGTATAGACCACGACCAACCATCTCTCTAGGGATAAGTTTTGTTCTAACTGTAAACATAGTATTATAATCTGTACTATCTTTTAAATGTAAACAATAAATGTTTGGACAGTTTTGATTTATTTTACTATGGATTGAACGAGTACTATTTGCTGTAATTATGAAAACAATACCATATCTTGTTGAATCTCTTAATAACTCTGGAATTTGATCTAGAACATCTGGATTACTTTCGTATAAAGAATCGTAGTTGTTAATAATAACTACCTTTAATGGCATTTTTTCAGGACTATTTTTAATATAGTTTTTATATTCGCCACCATATTTTATGAAAGTTTTCTTTCTTTTCTTTTGTTCTTCACCAATTAATTTAATTAAATTATTATATTTTTCATCTTCTCCTGTAAAGACCATACCTCCAATATGTGGGAGATTCATGACATTACGAAGAGATTCTGAACCATAATCCATAATATAGAAATTGATTTCGTCAGCTGTATGATATTTAGCTGTGGAATAAATCATAGTTGTCAACAATTTTTCTTTTTCTGTTCCATCAACACCATAAATGATAGTATTTCCATTTTCTAGGTAGTTATATTTTACTAAACCTTGTTTTTGAAGTTCTGGAGCATCATATTCACCAATTGTAGCTTCTACATTATAAGGAGTATGAGTTACATTGTATTTCTTTTCAATATCGTCAGCTAGGATTATTTCAGGAATATTTTCTAACCATAATTTTCTAGCGCGTTTATTGACAGTTTTTGAAACGTTAATAATTTCATTTAGTACTGCGGCAAGTTGTTCTCCTTGAGCTTCTCCTTTAGCAGCATTGCTATTGCTAGCTTGAATACTTTTTATAACATTTCCGTTATTTGAAATAAAATTAATAGATTTATCAACTTGTTTTTGGATTTTTTCAGATGGGAAGTATTTAGCACCGCACCATCCAGATTGACCTAAAGCGAAGTATTCATCAAAACCAACTTGTAAGTAGAAACGACCTGTTTGTTTTAAGCTTGCTGCATCTGGTTTTTTTAACATTTCCTTACTATCTGATTCATCTTGTACTTTTAGACATACTCTGAATTTTGTATTTGACCAAATTTGATCATTAACTACACCACTTGGTTTTTGAGTGGCTAGAATCAAGTGAACTCCCAATGAACGACCGATACGAGCAACACTTATCAAATTATCCATAAAGTCTGGTTGTTGAGATTTTAACTCAGCAAACTCATCGGAAATGATAAATAAATGTGGGATTGGATCTTTTAGTCGTCCTTCGTGATAATGTTTTTGATATTTGTAAATATCAATTGTACTTTCTCCTAATTGATCTCTTGCAATATTAAATAACTCTTGACGACGTTTTACTTCACTATCGATACTAACTAGAGTTCTTGACATTTCAGCTTTATCTAAGTTAGTAATTGTACCTGCTAAATGAGGTAGTGTAACACCTGTTAATTTATTTTCAAATGCGAAAGCTAAACCTCCACCTTTGTAGTCGATAAGAATAAATGCTACATCATCTGGGCTATAATTCATAGCTAAAGATAAGATATATGTAATAATAAATTCTGATTTACCTGAACCTGTCATACCTGCTATTAATCCGTGTGGTCCATGGTATTTTTCATGTAAATCTAAGTACATGTAGTTACCATCTTCATCAACACCAACTTCTGCTTTTAGAGTTGCTGTTGAATCATTGGTATTCCAACGGTTTAGGACATTTAGTTGTTCAACTTTACCTACTTTTTCCATTTCTAAGAATGAAATAGCATTTGGTAGTTGATTAGCTGCACCAGCTATTTCGACAGGGATATTGGATAATATTTTACTAACCCCCATCATATTTAATCCATAATCTACTTCATCTTTAAAGTCGATTACTTCTTGAGATTCATAGGAATTCTTTAAGATTCCTGATGTACCATCGGATAAATTAATAAAGTTAGAACATTTACTAGGTAAATTATTTAAACTCTTATCTACTATGATAGTACTATATCCAATATTTGTATCTATTTCCATTAAAGATTTAAAGAAATTAAGTTTTTTAGTAGCACTATAATTTTCACAAATAATCAAATAATGAGGTGTTGGATGGAAGTCTTTTCCTTCAGACACTTGGATACGATAATTTAACTCATTATTTAAGTAATCACATAATTCTTTAGCTTCATCAATATTAGCTGCAAAGTATCTTACTGTTTTATTATTATCAAAGCAGTAGTTACTATATTTTAAGTATTTCCAATGTTCTTCGTTTTCTTCTGTTGTAAATAGAACTATTTTTAATTCATCATAACAATAGAAAGTCATAAGTTGTAATAATATATTGTCTAGGAATCCTTCACATTTACGAGTATTACCCATTACAGCTGTTAAATGATTATCATATAGAGAGTATCCAACCGGGACATCATCTATGTATTTGTATTCTTCAACCATTAGATCAGCCGCTTCACGAAGATCACTTTCTTCAATAGTAAATCCTTCTTCTGGATATATTACTTTTACTTCTAATGGAACCTTACCGATACCAACTCTGACTTCTAAGAAATCATCTTGGTCTTTACGTTTATCCCAGAAACCGTTACTTCTTGTATTAATTGTTTTTAGACATTCTGCTGTACTAATTAAGTTTTCTTGAAGAATTCCCTTTTGAAGAATTCTTTCTTTTTCTAATTCAGCTTTTTTGTCGGTTAAATAGCGTCCATATTTTTGGTATAATTCACGATTGTTAACATTATCTAAGTGTTTATTATACATTCTTGTGATTAATGGCCATACTAGAGATGTTAAAAGCATTACTGATCCTGAAACTAATTGTAACCAAGAACTTTGTAATGTTGTTGAGCCATTGTTAAGTTGAACTATTGTATTTAGCATAGTCATTGAAGATGTAACACCCATTGATAACATTGGACCAATTGTTAGAATTAATGGTAGTTTGTCATTTTCTTTAGGTTTAGGTGGTGCATCTAATTTGATTTCTTTTTCTTCGATTATTCTTCGCATGCGCGGAGATTTAGAAAAATATTGATCTTTTGTATATAAATCTTTATCTTTAACTTCAATGTTTTGATATTCATCCATATTACATGTGAAAGGCATTATATTGGCACGAGTTGTATCGATTCGGACGATACCATTTGGATTATTTATCATAAACATATTAGATAAGAATGTTATTCTTAAATCTAAAATATTAATTCTATCTCCTGGTCTAATCAAGTAGTTTTGTGTTTTTAATTTAGTATTATTGACATAAAGAAAATTGTTGCTATTATAAGTAATCAAAATCTCTTTTCCAGCTGGTTCGATTCTTACTTGAATACCATTAACAATTGTTGATGAAAATAAAATGTTGCAATCTTGGGTAGAACCAATTAACAGTCTGGTGTTAGGATTTATGACATATGAACTTAATTGTTTTTCTTTTATAGAGCTTGTAGAAATTAAATATTTAACATTATTTCTTATTAAATAATAGTAAGTGTCTTCTTTGAAAGCTACTTCACTTACTGCTTGACCATTGTCTACTACTTGAACTTCTTCTGTACTATAAAGAGTCCACACATTATTTCTGGCTTCTATATTAATTAATTTAGCTTCTTCATCTTCTTTAGGATCGAAGTTATAGCTACCAGATATTTGTGTAGGTAAAGTATACTCTATCATTCTATCGTCTAAATATAGTGTTATTTTCACGATGGCCACACCTCTACTTTATTCTATATAATGATATCATAATCTTGCTTTTTATTCTATATTTGAGCACAAAAAAAATACTCTTTCGAGTATTAATTTATTACTTAACGTATGGAAGTAATGCCATATATCTAGCCCATTTAATTTGTTGAGCGATATGTCTTTGATGTTTTGCACATGCACCAGTCATTCTACGAGGCATGATTTTTCCTTTTTCATTAACATATTTAGAAACAATCATAACATCTTTGTAGTCAACACTTTTACCAGCACACATTTGGCATATTTTCTTCTTTTTACGATAAAATTCAGCCATGATTTAAATCCTCCTTTTTAGAATGGTAGGTCGTCATCACTTAAAGCTACTTCACTACCGAAATCTTTAAATGGATCTTCGCTAATATCAGTTGTAGCTATATCGTTTCCAGCACCTACATAATTATTTTCGCCTGCAGATGTTGCGCCACTTCTTCCTAAGAATGTAACGTTGTCTGCAACAATTTCAGTTACGTATCTTTTTGTTCCATCTTGTGCGTCATAACTTCTAGTTTGGATTCTTCCTTCAACAGCTACTTGTGTACCTTTTGTACAATATTTTGCAATATTTTCAGCTTGTTTTCTCCAAGCAACACAATTTATAAAATCAGTTTCTCTTTCACCATTTTGATTTGCATAGCTACGAGATACTGCTACTGTAAATGAAGTTGAATTAATTCCACTTCCAGTTGTACGCATTTCTGGATCTCTAGTTAATCTTCCGATTATAATCGCTTTGTTCATAACTTATCTTACTCCTCATCTAATTTAATAATTAAATGTCTTAATACGTTTTCATCAAGTCCAGCTTTACGGTTTAATTCTGCTTCAACTTCTTTGTTAGCTTCGAATTGCATTAAGAAATAATAACCGTTTAATTCTTTCTTGATTGGATAAGCTAATTTCTTTTCGCCTAATTCTTTGTATTCAACTACATTACCTTTTAAATCAGTAACAAGTTTCTTAATACTTTCAGCAGTTGCTTTAACGTTTTCGCTATCCATAGTTGCTTTTACGATAAACATCATTTCATATTTGTTCATTTGTTACACCTCCTTATGGTCTTTGTCGGCTTTATATCCAGTATAAAGCAAGGAGTAAATTTCTTACTCGTTTCATATTTTAGCACAATTGTTTGTTATTGTAAACAATAAAAAATAAGGATTTCTCCTTATTTAGTTACGTTGAAACGGAAATAACAGATATCGCCGTCTTTCATTATGTATTCTTTTCCTTCTAAACGAAGTTTTCCAGCTTCTTGTACAGCTTTTTCACTGCCTAGAGTAGCTAAATCTTCATATGACATAATTTCTGCTTTAATGAACCCTTTTTGGAAGTCGGTATGGATTATTCCGGCACATTCTGGAGCTTTCATTCCATCTTTGAATGTCCAAGCACGACATTCGTCTTCTCCGGAAGTAAAGAATGTTTTTAAACCTAGTAAATCGTATGTTGCTTTGATTAGTTGGTCTAAACCTGAAGCATTAAGTCCTAAGTCTTCCATGAAAGCTTTTCTTTCTTCATCTTCGTAGTCAGATAATTCACTTTCTAATTTAGCACACATTACGATAACTTTAGATCCTTCTTTATCTGCGTATTCTTGAACTAGTTTTGTATAATCGTTACTTCCTACTATAGCATCTTCGTCGTTAACGTTTGCTGCATAGATGATTTTCTTTAAAGTTATGAAGTTGAAACCTGAAATACATAGAAGTTCGTCTTCTGTATATTCAACGTTACGTAAAGCACTTCCTGATTCTAGAGCTTCTTTTGATTTACGAAGAGCTGTTAATTCTAGTACTGCAGCTTTATCTTTAGTAGTTTCAGCTTTCTTTTCTATTTTAGATATTCTGTTTTCTACTATTTCTAAGTCTGCTAAAATCAACTCTGTGTTGATTATTTCGATATCTCTAATAGGATCGATTTTTCCTTCAACGTGAGTTATTTCTCCGTCTTCAAAACATCTTACTACTTCAACTATTGCATCTACTTCTCTAATATGAGATAGGAATTTGTTACCTAATCCTTCGCCTTTAGATGCACCTTTTACTAAACCTGCTATGTCAGTAAATTCAAATGTAGTTGGAACAAGTTTTTTAGGATTGTACATTTCATTTAGTTTGTCTAAACGATAATCTGGTACTGTTACTACTCCTACATTTGGTTCGATTGTAGCAAATGGATAATTTGCTGCTAATATATTTTTCTTTGTTATGGCATTAAATAATGTTGATTTACCTACATTAGGTAATCCTACTATACCGGCTTTTAATGACATTTTAATACACCTCAATTCAGTCAATATTATATAAAAAAACAATTGAATGTTCAATTGTTTTATGTTGTGACTACACCATTTATTCCGATTGGAATTCCTATTAGGTACCAACCTATTACTAGAAGTAATAATATTACAGCTGTTGCTGCACTATATCCTAGTTGATATTTTAAAGTTCTAAATAAACTTATTGGTTCATCATTTTGATTATATTTTTCAATATATGCAATATATACTGTAAAGTAAGCTAATAACGGAGTTAATCCTAATGTAGCACATTCTCCAAATCTAGCAATTACTTGAGCAAATTCTGGACTTAAACTACTATTCATAAATGCTGGAATAGCTGTTGTAGAAATGATTGCCCATTTAGCAGTTGGATTTGTTAAGAATATTGATGAAATAGCACTTACTAAGAATAATACTATTATAAGAGGAATACCACTAAATGAAGTATCTCCTATTATATTTGCTAATGTAACAGTTAAAACTGTTCCGATATTAGTCTTTTTAAATACATTGATTAATATTGAACCTAGAAGAATTAATATTAATGTTCTACCAGTTCCATCTAATGAATGTGTTAAGTCTTCACAGAAATCATTGTTATTTTTTATTGTTTTAGCACCAATACCATAGAATAGTCCTAAAATAATAAAGAACATTGTTACAATAAAGACGAAACCATTACTGAAGAATGAATCGTAACTAAATAGCTTATCAATATAGAATTCTTGACTATAGTCTAGGAAGTTACCTGAGAATGGTAATCCAGGAATTATATTATAGATAAATATAAATAAATATAATGCTCCGGCAGAGATTGAAAATATTAAACCTCTGTATTCTCTTTTGCCTAGTCTTAATTCTTTCTTTTCTTCTTTGAATTCATATTTTTCAACATTTGATACACTTACTTTTTCAGTAATTAATGTAATTATTACTGAGATTAAGACAACAGCGATTGCCATAATAAATAAGAAAGTTGTTGTACCTAAAGCATAATTTAAATCGATATTTCGAGCATTCATTAAGGTATATCGTAACATTTCACTATCAATAGATGTTAATAGGAAGTTTATACCACTTCCGCAGGTTAAACCAGCATATGTTGCAACGATTCCGAGTAATGGATTTCTTCGACCATAGCTGAACATAAGAGCTGCTAAAGGAAGCATAATTACGTATCCTAAATCACCACAAATACTCATTAAAATACTGATAAATACTAACCAGAAGGTGATAGTATATTTTTTACAATATTTTGTTAGAATTGTAAAAGTCGTTTTGATAAAACCACTTTTTTCCATAATACCGATACCTATAAGAACGATTATTAACATACTTAAAGGTGTAAATGCAGTAAAGTTAGATACTGTTGATGTGAATATGTATTTAATACCACTAAGGCTTAATAATGATTCAACACTTTCTGATGTTACTATGTATTCACCAGTTTCTAAATCTATTTTATTATAAGTTGCTTCAAACCCAATTAAGTTTAAAAACCCACTTAATAATATTGTTACTAATATTAAAATTAGGAAGGTCATAACGGGGTTTAAAGTTATTTTTTCTTTAAACTTATTCATTATTTCCTCCAATTACTTTTTTTAATTTTTTGTCAAATTCTAAACGATCCATCATTATTTCACGATTACAATTTAGACATTTTATTTTTATATCAACACCCATTCTTGTTATTTGCCATTTATTAGTCTGGCAGGCATGGGGTTTCTTCATTTCCACGATGTCATTTAATTTGTAATTATTTTTCATAATGCACCTCCAATTGTGGATATGGAATGCTTACTTTATTTTTAGCTAATGTTGTTAAGATAATCTTATTAGCATCTCTTTTAGCTTGCCAATGAGTTTCTCTTTTACAATTGAATTGTACAAGATACTTAATGTGAGAATCTGCTAATTCGTTAACACCAAGATATTTAACACTTTCTTTATTAACATTTTCAATTTTTTCAAATTGAGGAAGAATTTCGTCAGTAATAATCTTTTCGATTTTTTCTACTGATTCTTCATATGGTAATGGGATATTAATTGTTACAGCTTGTTCTTTTTGAGATAGATTTGTTACTTCTAGAATATTTCTGTTAGCAATTATTAAAACTTCACCATTAGCATTTTTTATCTTAGTACTTTTTAAACCAAATTCTATTACTTCACCAGTAAATGTGTTGTATTTAACAATGTCTCCTACAATGAAGTAGTTTTCAGTAATAATACTAATACCATTAATGATATCTTTAAAGGTATCTTGTAAAGCTAGACCTATAATAGTAGCTGCTATTCCTAAACTGGCAATCATTGCACCTACATTTATTCCATAAATGCTTAAAATTACCAGAAGAGCAACTATTAGTATAAAGTATTTAATAATATTTTGAAAGAGATTTGTGACAGTTCTTCGTTTTTTCTTTTCATAGTTATTCTTACCATAATTGATAACTTCATCTAAAATAATTGTTGCTGTACGATAGATGAAATAAGCTACTGCTAAAGTTACGACAACGCCATAAACTTCTTTTTTAGTGATAATATTTAAGATTACTTTTAAAAAATCTATCATTATTCACCATCCATACTAATACCTAATATATCAAGAATTCTATCTAGATCATTATCTGAATCGTATGGAATTTCTATTTTCTTTGTTCCTATTTTTACTTTTGTACCAATTCTTTCACGCATTATACTTTCATAGATTGTATGTCTTGCGTTATATATAGGTTCCCTTTTTATTTTATTCTTTTTAGGCATATCTGAGTTACTTGTTAATTTTTCTGTTTCACGAACACTTAAACCTTCTTCAATAATTAGATTTGCTAAAGAATTTATTTGTTCTTCATCAGATAATTTACTTAATACTCTAGCATGGCCCATTGATATTTTACCTTCACGTACATATTGTTTTGTTTGTTCTGGTAAACTTAATAAACCTAGAATATTAGTAATGTAACTTCTACTTTTACCAAATTTTTTAGAAGCTTCTTCTTGAGTTATTTTACTTGTTTCGATTATTTTGGCTAATGCTTCTGCTTCTTCGATTGGGTTTAGGTCTTCTCTTTGAATATTTTCGATAAGAGCTATTTCCATCATTTCTTGGTCAGAGAAGTCTCTTATGATAGCTGGAATTGTTGTTTTACCAGCCATTTTTGAAGCTCTAGTACGACGTTCACCAGCAATTATTTCGTATCCTTTGATACTTTTCTTAACAATAATTGGTTGGATAACACCATGTTCTTTAATACTCTCCGCAAATTCACTTAATGATTTCTCATCAAATTCTTTACGAGGTTGGTATGGATTACTACGAATTTCTGTTAATGGAATTTCAACGATATCACTGTCTTTTGTTTCATTAACAATTTTCTTTTCAAAGTTGTCAAAATCGATTACTTCGTTAGAAAATAACTGTTCTAATCCTTTCCCTAATGCTTTTCTTTTAGTCTCCATTTCTACTAATCACTTCCTTTGCTAAATTTTGGTAAGCTAATGTTGCACGACTAGTTGGGTCATAATCACTAATTGGTTTTCCGTGACTTGGAGCTTCTACTAATCTTACAAGTCTTGGAATAATAGTGTTAAATACTTTGTTTTTGAAGTATTTTCTTACTTCTTCGATTACATCTAGACCAATATTAGTTCTTCCATCTAACATTGTTAATAGAACTCCTTCGATACGAAGTTCTGGATTCATATTAGATTGAACCATTATTATTGAATTTAGCAATTGAGTTATACCTTCTAATGCGAAGAATTCACATTGTACTGGTATGATGATTGAATTACTTGCTACTAAAGCATTCATTGTTGTTATACCAAGTGATGGTTGACAATCGATAATTATATAATCGTATTTGTCTTGAATCTCTGCTATTGCATTTTTTAATTGTTCATTTTGTCTGAACTCTGCATTTTCTAGCATTTGTTTTACGAATTCAACATCTACTCCAGCCAAATTTATAGTTGAAGGAATTAAAGATAAGTTTTTAAATTTTGTTTTGATAATTCCTTCTGTTATTGTACATGTTCCTGTCATTACATCATATATATCGTGTTTGAAATCGCCATTACTGAATCCAAGTCCAGTTGAAGCGTTTCCTTGAGGATCTAAATCTATTAATAATGTTTTTTTACCTTCTTTACCTAATGCGGCAGCTAAATTTATACTAGTTGTAGTTTTACCAACTCCACCCTTTTGATTAACAAGTGAAATAACTTTTGCCATATATGTACCACCTTTTCATGTATTATTTCTCTAGATAATTTTATCATATATATAAAGAAATGTCATAGGTTTTGTTAAAATTCATAAGAATTAAAAAAGGAAACAATTTAAGTTTGTTCCCTTTTTTGATTATTCTTCGTTTTTAGTTTCTTTTTCTTTAGTTTTTTCTTTTTTATCTTCTTTTTCTGGTTCTAATTTACCAGTTTCAACTAAAGATTTAATTTGTTCTCTTGTTAATGTTTCATGTTCCATTAAAGTATCTGCTAGTAATAGTACTAGAGTTTCATGTTTAGCTAAAATCTTTTTAGCATTTTTATAACATTCATCAAGAACTTTTCTTACTTCTTTATCTACTTCTAATGCAACTTGGTCTGAATAATCTTTTGATTTAGTGTAGTCTCTTCCTAAGAAGACACCTTCTTGTTCATGTTCTAGTTGAACTAAACCTAAGTCACTCATACCATATTTTGTAACCATTGATCTAGCTATTTTTGTAGCTTTCTTTAGGTCATCTGATGCACCAGTTGTGATTTCACCAATGAAGTTTTCTTCACTAGCACGTCCACCTAGTAGACCAGTAATTTGTGAAATTAATTCTTCTTTTGTCATGATGGCCATTTTTTCTTCTTTTGGAAGCATCATTGTGTAGCCACCTGCCATACCACGAGGTATGATTGTAATTTTATGTACTTCTTGAGCATCTTGAAGTTTTAAACCGATTACAGCATGTCCAGCTTCGTGGATTGCTACTAAACGTTTTTCTTTTTCAGTAATACGACGAGAAGTTTTTGCAGGTCCTAGAAGAACTCTGTCTGTAGCTTCGTCGATTTCTTCCATTGTAATTGCTTCTTTTTCTCTTCTTACAGCAAGTAAAGCAGCTTCATTAAGTAAGTTTTCTAGGTCTGCTCCACTAAATCCTGGAGTTCTTTGACTTACGTTTTCTAAATTTACTTCTGGAGCAAATACTTTGTTTTTAGCATGTACTTCAAGAATTTCTTCTCTTTCTCTAGAATCAGGTAAACTTACTGTTACTTGTCTATCGAATCTTCCTGGTCTTAATAACGCAGGGTCTAATACGTCTGGTCTATTTGTTGCGGCAATGATAATAATACCTTCATTAGCACCAAAACCATCCATTTCAGTTAATAATTGGTTAAGTGTTTGTTCACGTTCATCGTGTCCACCACCTAAACCTGTACCTCTTTGACGTCCAACAGCATCGATTTCATCGATGAATATTAAACAAGGAGCACTTTGTTTAGCTTGTTTAAACATATCTCTAACACGAGATGCACCTACACCTACGAATAATTCTACGAAATCAGAACCACTTATGTAATAGAAAGGTACGTTAGCTTCACCTGCTACTGCTTTAGCAAGTAAAGTTTTACCTGTTCCTGGAGGACCAACTAGTAAAACACCTTTAGGTATTCTAGCACCAAGTTTTTGGAATTTTTTTGGATTTTTTAAGAAGTCAATTAATTCTTGTACTTCTTCTTTTTCTTCTTTAAGACCAGCTACATCACTGAATCTTACTTGTCCACCATCTTCACTTAATTTAGCACGGCTTTTTCCAAAATCCATTGATTTATTGTTACCAGCTGCTAACTTAGTAAACATGAAGTATGCTGCTATAATCAAAAAGACTATAGGAACAACATTTATGATGATATATCCAAGATTACTTGAACCAGGATCTTTTTCTGTATCATATTCTTTGATATTTTGTTCTTTTGCATATTCAGTAATAGTATCTACATCTTCACTTATTACTCTTGCTGTAAAAGATTCATTTTCATCATAATCTTTTAGTTTACCTTCAATATAGTAAACACTTTCACTACTTTTTGGAGTAATTGTAATCTCTGTTACTTCTTCTTCTTTAATTGCTTGAATCAATTCTCCTGTTTTTAATTCATTAACCTTTGTACTGTTTCCATTTACAAAGAATAATGCAAGAACTAATGCTATAGCTAATATAGCCCATGGAGCCATTGCTGCATATGTATTATTTCTTTTTTTCATTCCTTTTCTCCCTCTAAATTTTTTCATAAATTTAATTATACCATAATATTATATCATAGTTTTCATTCTTTGCTTTATCAAATTTAGATTTTTTTAAGCTTGGAATCCAAACTATTTCACCTTTACTATCTACAACTATTGGCCAAGTATCTCTTTCCTCTTTAGAAAGCTTACTATTAATAAAGATATCTTTGATTTTTTTAGGAGATTCCATATTCTTAATATGAATTTTATCTCCAGTAAGACGATTTCTTACATATAGTGGTAAAGTTATTTCTTTACTATCTAGTCGTATAAAATCATTACTATTCTTATCAGTATCTTTTATAATATTAATCTTTTTACCATTAGGTAGATTAGTTTCAGTAGTTATTGGTATTTTATATTCTGAATTATTCTTTTTATTACGAGTGATTTTTAATTTATCATACATTTTAGTGATTTTTAAATTATCTGGTAAATTTATTTCGATATTTGGTTTTGGGTTGTTGATAATATTTAGTACTAAATTAGTATGTTTATCATTTACTAAGTATAAATTATCGATATAGTTATCATCTAGAATGTATTCAATTACTTTTTCTTGAATAAGTTTATCTAATCGAGAAAACTCTGTAATATCAAGAGTCTTTTTATCATATCTATTAGTTATTTCTTTTGTAACGGCTTTATCTACATAATTGTAGTATTTTTGAAGTTCACGACTAAATTTTAAATATTTTAAATGAATATTTTTGTTTTCTCCTTTTAAGAAAGGCAAAATGTTATGACGATATCTATTTCTTGTGTAGTTATCTTCTTCATTAGTTTTATCAGTTACATATGGAATATTATTTTCTTCGTTGTATGTATTAATATCATCTTTAGTCATAAAGATTAATGGTTTGATTACTTTGTAGTTGTCTTTTGTAGTTTCTATTTGGAAACCAGTATATCCTTTTAAGTTAGAACCTCTTGTCATACGCATTAGGATTGTTTCGACTAAGTCATCACCATGATGAGCTGTAAATAGGTATTTTGCTTTGTATTTGTTGATAACCTTACCGAAGAATGCGTATCTTTTTTCTCTTAGTTCTAGTTCGTTGTAGTCTTGAGTAGCAGATTTCTTTTTGAATGTAGTTGTTTCTAGAGTAAGATTTTTCTTTTTACAATAGTCTTCGATGAATAGTAGTTCTTCTTTGCTTTCTTCTCTGATATTGTGATTGATATGAGCACATACTATTTTTATATTTTTATTTAGAGATTCTAGGATGTCTAGTAAACACATTGAGTCTGGTCCACCAGATAAACCTATTACGATAGTATCATTATCTTTCAATAAACTATTTAAGTAAGCGATTGTTTCTTTCATAGTATCACCTCTATTCTTTCATTTTTAAGATAGATTCAATAAATGGTTTTACTTCACCATCTAGGACTTTTTCAGCATCTCCCATTTCGAAGTTGCTTCTAGTATCTTTTACTAAAGTGTATGGTTCTAAAACATAACTTCTAATTTGGCTACCAAAGTCTATGCCTGTACTTATTCCTTTTAATGCAGCCATTTCTTGTTGTTTTCTTTCTTCTTCTAGAGCAAATAGTTTACTTTTTAGAACTTTCATAGCTTGTTCTTTGTTTTGGATTTGGCTTCGTTCGTTTTGACAAGTTACTACTATCTTAGATGGAAAGTGTGTTATACGAACTGCTGATGGAGTTGTGTTTACTCCTTGACCACCATGACCGCTTGCACAGTATGTATCTATTCTTATATCTTCTTCTTTTATTTCGATGTTAATACTTTGATCTATTTCTGGTACGACAGAGACTGATGCGAATGAAGTATGTCTTCTTTTATTAGAATCAAATGGAGATATTCTTACTAAACGATGGACTCCTCTTTCACATTTTAGATAACCATATGCATAGTCACCTTTGATATGTAGAGTTACTGATTTAATACCAGCTTCTTCACCTGCTTGTTGTTCTATTATTTGATAAGTAAAGTTGTTTTTATCACAGAATCTTTGGTACATACGTTGTAACATACTAGCCCAGTCACATGATTCAGTACCTCCTGCTCCCGGATGGATTTCTAGGAAGCAGTCGTTGTTGTCATATTCGCCACTCAACAGTGTGTCGATTTCTAGTTCTTCGATGTTATCAGATAGTACTATTAAAGAAGATTCTAGTTCATTTAATAGTTCTTCTGAGTATTCTAATTCTATTAACTCAAGTATTTCTTTGGTTGATTGGATTTCTTTAGTTAATCTATTATATTCGCTTGTTTCTTTCTTAAGTAGTGTTAGTTGTTTATTAAGTTTGTTTGCTTGGTCTATGTTATCCCAGAATCCTGGTTTATTCATTTCTTCTTCGATAGATGTTATTTCTTGATGTTTGGATTCTATGTCAAAGAGACCTCCCAATTGTATTTAGTTTTTCTTCTAATTCAGTTATTTTAATTTTTATTTCTCTTATTTCCATATATATCACCTTTATTATTATACCACATTCATTATAGCGATTTTCGTAGTGTTTTGATGTTTTCTTCTTTTACTTGGTTGAATTTAAGTCTTAGTAATAAGAATTTAAAGAATTCACTACTTTTTATGAAACCATTAGAAGCTAGATGGTATTGTTCTTTTACTTCTGGGTCTTGGAATATTGATGATGCTTTTAAACTAGGAATTATACTATAAATGATAGCATAGAAGATTTTTTGCATATTTTTACGATATAATTCTACTCTATCACGTTCTTTTTGAAGACAGTAGAAGTCTGTATCTATTATTCTAATTGGTTTAGTTGGAGATGCTAAGTTAATTAGGATGTTTTCTTCATGAAGGTCTTCTAAATTCCATCCTTTGTCTGTTACGTTCATTGTACCTTGTTCTAAGTAATCTATTAGATATAGTAGTTGGTCGATTTCTGTTAATGGGTCGATTTCAGTAAATGGGATACCTATTTCGTAGTCACTTACGATACCTAGTAGTTCTTGATTAGTAGATATTACTACTTCGGGGAATGAGATTAGAGAGTCTCCATAGTATTCAGTTTGGATTTCTAAATCTCTTTTAAATTCGATATTAATTGTATCAGTTAAGTCTTTATAATCTGCACTAAATTCTTTATATTTTTGACCGTTATTTAGTAGGTATAATGTGTTTCCTAGATTTGTAGCATGTAGTACTTCTTTTATACCTAGTTGTTCGATATAGCCATAGTTTTTTATCAACCCCATAATAATCCCCCTATACAGGAGGTTATACTAGCATAAAAAAAGAAATAACACAAGGTTACTTCTTTATACCGATTAATGGTTCTTGATTTTGTTTTTCTAAGTAGGTTCTTACTTTATTAACTGTTTCTTCTGTAGGGTGCATATACTCTTCTTCTGTAATACCATATTGTTGCCATTCTCCATCTTCTAGGAATCCGACCATATCAATTATTTCTATAGCATATTGGTTTAGTTCACCCATTCCTTTAGTAGATGAAGTAATATCATAATCAAGTTCTTCTGGGTTTGGGTATTCAGTAAATTCTTTAAACATATTATCACTCTTTCTGTTTATATTATATCTTATTTTGAGTCTTAGATAGAGATTTTTCTGCTTCTGCTTTTTCTGTAGATAAAGCTCTTTGTAATTCTAATGTTGAATCGCTAAAGAATACTCTTTGTAGGTCTTCACTTTTTTTACCGTAAGTTTCTATTATATTGAAGACTGTAGATAAGGTTGCTTGAGTATCTAGAAGATTTACACTATCTCTTTTTAAGTTAGCTAGAATGTCTGTTATTTTGTTGTACATTACAAATGGGTCATCTTCTTCTAAAGCAAGCATTATCTGAGTAGCTAGAATTAGGTATGTGAGGAAATCGTTACTAAAATGAAGTTGGTGAGCAACGAATCTTTGGTATTCTAGTTTCTTTTCTTCTTTTACTAGTTGGCTTGATAAACCGAAGTAATATCTAAAGTATGGAAGTGATTCTATTTTGGCTGTACCTGATTCTGCTTCATTTATTTTCTTTAGTGTATATCGTTGTTCTTTGTATTGGTAGTATTCTTCTTCTGTTAAACCTAGTATAAGTCTTTCGAAGATATCTTCAATATTATGAGCATCTGAATGAACTTCTTCGCCATTAATAGTTGTTACTACTGGTTGATTACGACTTTGGTAGTACATCATTTCTTCTTTTATTTCTTGGATACTTGTTCCTTCTTCAAATTCTAAGTACATTTTTTTCATATGTATCCCCCCTGTTTTTATAGGTCTTATTATAAATATATTGCTTTGGTTAGTAAAGAAAAAAACTCACTATGTGAGTTCTTATTCTTCGAATTTCCATTCTTTGTTATTGAATACTCCTTTAGGTAGGAGTCTTATGTCTCCGATTACTGCTAAGCTAACGAATGACAGATTCATGAATGGATCAACGTTTGGATTAGTGATACTTGCTGATTCTTTCATTTTTTTCATTATTTCGATTACTTTCATAGGATTTTCATCTGTCATTAGGTTTGATATTGGTAAAGGTAGAGATGCTAGTACTTGACCATTTCTTACTACTATTTTACCACCTTGAATTTTACGTATTTCATTTGCTACTAAGGCGATGTCTTCGTCGTTAGTACCTGCTATAATACAGTAATGGGAATCGTGAGCTACTGTTGTACCAATGGCTCCACTTGTTAGACCAAGTCCTTTTAGGTAACAGATACCTGTATGCATAGTTCCGTTGTGTGGTTCGATGACTACTATTTTGACTATGTCGTTTTCTATATCGTAATCAGTTACTTGGCCTTCATCTGTTGTAATAAGTTCTCCTGGTACTAGACCGATTACTTTTTGGGGAGTTCCTTTACAATAAAAGTTTTCTTTGGTAACTGGTTGCATGTTGATACGATTTCTTACTTTTTGTTCTAGGTCTTGTGATACTGGGTTTGGTATCCAGTTAGATATTATGTCTTCTGTAAGGAGTTTTCCTTCTTTATAGACGTTTTCGATAGTACAAGATTCTAGATTACTTAGGATAACTAAGTTAGCTTTTTTACCTACTTCGATACTTCCAATATCAGATAGTTTAAAGTACTTGGAAGCATTATATGATGCTGTTATGTATGCATCTATTGGAGATACTCCTAGTTTAATAGCTTTTCTTATTATAGAATCGATGTGACCATCTTCGTAGATTTCTTCCGGGTGTTTGTCATCTGTTGCAAATGTTACTCTACTTTGGTATTCAGGATTGTTGATTAATGGGTATAGAGCTTCTAGGTTTTTAGCTGCTGTCCCTTGTCTTATCATGATATAGAAGTTTTTATCTAGTTTTTTTGCTATATCAAGTTTTTCTTGAGCTTCAGCAAGAGTACGACATTCATGGTCTGATTCGATACCAGCTGATATATATTTTTCAAAGTCTGTTCCTAGTAAGCCTGGAGCATGGCCATCAACAATAAGGCCTTTGTCTTTAGTTATTTTTATTTTAGCTAGAACTTCTGGGTCATTGTTAATAACTCCTGGGTAGTTCATCATTTCTGCTAGACCTAAGATACGACCTGTGTTGTCTAGATTGAAACAATCTTGAACATCTTTACTATCTAAAGTATAAGCAGATTCATCGAATGGAGATGCTGGAACACAAGAAGATATCATTACATAGACATCTATTGGAAGATTTTTTGTTTTTTCAATCATCCATTTTATTCCGTCTTTTCCACTTACGTTAGCTATTTCGTGTGGGTCGGTAACTACAGCAGTAGTTCCGTGAAGTGAAACCATTTTAGCAAAATCTACGGGATTTATAATACTACTTTCTAGATGGATGTGACTGTCTATAAATCCTGGTACTAAGTATTTACCTGTGCATAATTGGATGGTTTCTCCTTGAAGGGTGTCTCCTATTTCTGCTATTAGATTATCTTTTATAGCAATATCTCCTGTTTTAAATGTTTTAGTGTGGACATCTAAGTATGAGATATTCTTTAATATTAAGTCATATTTCATATAATTCTCCTTTATCCAATTGCTTTATATATGAAGTCTAATATAAATAGAATAGTAAATATATAAATTATTGGAGATACTTTTTTACCTTTACCATTAACTAGATTTACTAATATATAGAAGATAAATCCAAATTGGATACCTGTTGTTATCGAGTAAGATAAAGGCATCATTATGATAATAAAGAATGCTGGAATTGCTACTAACATGTCTTTCCAATCTATTTTAACTATGTTATCTATCATAGATAGACCAACGAAGATTAAGACTGGAGCGATAGCTGCCATAGGTACACAAGCAACGATTGGAGCTAAGAATAAAGAAAGGATAAAACATAAGGCAGCGAATACTGCTGTTAAACCTGTTCTTCCTCCGGCTTCGATACCTACACTACTTTCTACATATGTAGTTACGTTACTAGTACCTAGTAGAGCTCCAACGATAGTTGTTGATGAATCACATACTAGGGCTTTTTCTAAGTTAGCAGGCATGTTACCATCTTTATCGATTTTGAAGATACCTGATTTTTTACCTGTACCAATGAATGTTCCGATTGTATCAAATAAGTCAGATATTACTAAAGTAAAGATTGTCATGAATACGACAACTAAACCAGCTTTTGCTGTGAATAAACCTTGGAAATCTAGTTGTAAGAAAGTTGGTTCAATAGATGGAATTAGTGTGTAGTTACTAAAATCTGGTAAAGTTGTTACACCGAATAACAATGCTACTATTGTAGTAAGTAAGATTGAAATAAGGTATGAGTTTTTAACTTTCTTAGATACTAGGACACCTGTGATAAGTAAGCCGATTAGTGAGACGATAACTGATGCGTTGTTGAATGTTGTTAATTGAGGTACTACGTCTCCTGCTGCGGCGATACCATTAGTTGTACTTGATACTGAGAATTCTAGTAAGCCAGCACTTTTAACACCTATATAAGTAATAAATAAGCCGATTCCAACTGTGATAGCATCTTGCATAAATTCAGGGATTGCTTTGATAACTCGTTTTCTAATACTTGTTACTGTTATTAGAACGTTGATTATTCCACAAATTAAGACCATTGCTAGACCTTGTTGCCATGTGAATCCTAATGTACCACAGATTGTATAAGTAAATAAGGCATTAAGACCAAGACCAGCACTTTGGACATACGGAACATTGGCGATGACACCGATTAAGAATGTTCCAATAGCAGATGCTAAGATTGTTGCTACATATACGGAATTGTAATCCATTCCAGTTAATGAAAGTATTGAAGGATTAATGAATATAATATAAGAAATTGCCATAAATGTTGTTAATCCTGCAATAAATTCAGTGAAAACAGTAGTTTTGTTTTCTTTTAGTTTAAATATTTTTTCTAACATACTTCCTCCTTAAGAGTGCTCAAACTACTCTTAAATAGATTATATCATTGGAAATGTTAATTTTGGTTTATTTCGTTTTTAGAACGTTAAAGAAGTGTAGATATAAAGATAGACAAAAGAAAAAGGCTAGGTTTTCCTATCCTTTCTCTGTTATGTTAAGTTTTTATTTTATATTTATTTATCATTTTTTGAATATTCAGATATTTTTTCTTGATAAAATCTTTTTATATTATTTGTAAAGTCATATGAACGACTTTCTAAGTAATCAATTACTAAGTCGACATGTTTTTCAAAATCAGGATGTTTAAGTTCCTTTACTAAGTATTTAGAAATAAGTTTATTGCCATTTACTCGATCTATATAGAATTGAAGTAAGTTAGTATCTCCTACTTTTTCTTTAGCTGATTTAACTACTGTTAGTAATGTTTCGGTATTTAAATTGTTCTTAAATGTTGAATTAATAAGAATTAAAACACATCCGATAAATAATTTATCTGTACCATCACTTGGAAGAGTTATCTTAGTAAATTCTAATAATTTATCTATTGTTTTTGATTTTTGATATTCATCATATATTTCCATTAATAATGTATTCATATGTCACCTCACATAACTATTATAAAGTAATTTAGGTATTGGAGTAAACTTTCTATTTATGAATTAAAATAGTATCGCCTTTTTCTATTTCGTTATATATATTGCTTACTATTTCATCTGAAGCATTAGAATTATAATAATTTGCGCTACTAAACATATTTTGCCAGCCAGTTTGAGTATCGAATAAAATTAGATTCATCTTTTTATTTAAAACTGAATAGAAGCCACTTCTTGGTTGTTGGACTTTCTTAACGTTATTAGCATGTGTTGAATAGATTTGTTCACCGGCATTGTAGTAATATAATTGTTCACTACTTTTATCGATTACTAAGCATTTATCTTCGATTACACTAGTATTTTTCTTTGGTATAAAACCAAAGTTTCTTTCGTTTGTTAGAACAAAGTACCAATCATTATATTCACCAATAACTCTAGCTGTTTCGTATTTTTCTAATAAATCTAGTGAAACGAATTCAATACCATTTCCACAACGAAGTTCAGTATCTGTTTCCATATAAACTGTTTTAGTAGTTGATAATTCTGATAATTGAAGTTCTGGATATAGTTCTTGGACTGTTTCCAGTAATGAATCAACATGAACACTATTAACATAACCAATTTTACCATTGTATGAAATTGTTAACCATCCATTTTCGGCTATTGAAATAACTTCTAATTCTGTAGATTTTTCAATTTTTGTAATAGTTTCTGATGAATCCGTTGGTAATGTTTTTAATTCAGTACTTAGTGTTGTTACTACAATGTCATTGTATTTAATGTGATTGCACTCAGACATTTCAGTATTTGTATCTTTTGTATAAGAAACTAATTTTGTTTTTATATAACCTACATATTCATTACATTTTACTAAGTCCCAACCATTACCTGTGGAGAAGATTCTTGTAACTTCGGAATTTATATCTAAATTAGTAATGATTGGATGATATTCAGAGTCACTTGATCTTAAACTTGTTTCTTGATTTGTGAAACCTATGTAGTTAGTGTTATCTGAATTACTTGTTGTTTTATTTGTTTTTATTGATATTTCTTTATCACGACGATCGATAAATTCTTCTTTTTTATCAAAGATGTATAAACCATTTAAACCTTGTGTTACTTCTTTTTTTGTGAAACCGTTAGTAAATCCTTCTACCATATTAGGTTTATATAGATTTTCAAGGTTTGGATCATTAACGATATACTTACCATCTTCTGTTTTACCAGCAATAACAATAAAATGACCTGTATTAGTAAAGTATGAACTTCTACCCATTAAGGCGATTACCGGATGACCATTATCTAGAGCTTCATCTAAATGATCAATAGCAGCTTGACCACGATAAACTTCACAATTTAATTTTAGTTTTTTAATTCCTTTTTCAAATGCTGAAGCAGGACTTGGACCGCTATCAAATACTGTCATCATATCTGGTGTTATTACTTCATCAAATAAATATGAAGAAACCATTGCTAAACTAGAAATACCACAACCAGCACTTTGAATAGTACCACAAGAGAATTTATTTCCGTAGATAGTTTGAAAGTATTGAGGAATGACTGAACGATTAGAGAAAGTTTCATAATCATACAATTCATATAATCGAGTGTAGAATTTTTTAATTTGTTTATCTTCGATACTATTAAGAAATTCTTCTAGTGTAAGTTTCGTGTCATCAAGGTCCATACTGTCAACTGTGTTTTGTGTTGTTGAAGTAGTGACAGAAGAATCATTGTTTATTGTTGATGCTGATACTTTTATTGCATTTTGAATTTGACCACTTATAAAAATGGTTCCTGCTAGTATACTAGACATTAATCTATATTTTGTTATTCTTTTCATAACTATCATCCCTTTTTATAGTGGCTTATACTATCTTATATGAGGAGAAAAGTCAAATTTAATCAGATAAAAACCCGGAGTTACCGAGTTTTATTTATGAACTAAGACTTTGTCGCCGACTTCAACTTCGTAGAATAATTTTTCTGCTATTTCATATGGTGTATTTATGCAGCCGTGACTTCCATAAGTATGGTATAATTCGCTACCAAATTTTTTGCGTTCTGGTTGGTCTTGTACATAGAACATATAGCGCCAGTCGGCATCATGAATTGCTTCGCCGGCATTGTAGTATAAACAGAAATCGACATGTGAACGATAAGTTTTATTATCAGTTAAATATGTATCTTCATCTTTGCGCCATATTTTGAATAGACCAGTATCTGAAGGTGTTGAGTCTTTTCCTGTTGTTACTTCTGTTGTATAAATTAAATTACCTTCATTATAGTAATATAGTTGTTGACAGCTTTTATCTACTACTATACATTTTTCTATTATTGATTTAGTGTATTCTTTACTAACAAAACCAAAGTTTCTTTCATTAGTCATAACGAAATACCATTCATCATATTCTCCTAGAACACGAAGAGTTTCATATTTTTCAAGCATTAATAATTCTTCAAATTCAATGCTATTACCACTGCGAAGACGTAGTTTTGTTGTAGTATAAACGATATCTTTTATTTCTAAAGATTCTAAAGCTAGTTCAGGATATAGGGATTGAACTGTATCATACATTGATATTGTGTATCCACCATGAACGAAACCTATTTTTCCGTTATGTTGAACCATAAGCCAGCCATTATCAACAGTTGCTATTACTTGAAGTTCGGTTTCGATATTAAATACTTGAATTACTTCAGATTCAACGTTAGGAGCAACACGAAAGTTTAAAATAGATGTTGTTACCGCGATATCATTATGTTTAGTTAACAAGTATTCTGGTTGAATAGTTGTTTCTTCTGTTTGATAAGATAAGTTTTCATTCTTAATATAGCCGAAGCTATCATTACATCTTACTAAGTCGTAACCATTATTACTTGTGAATATTTTAATAGCTTGTTCGTTTATTTCAAGATTTTTTATTGTAGGATAAACTTCACCTGGACCTGATTTTAACTCTGTTTCTTCTGCTAAATAACAAGATTCATAATTATAAATAACTTCTTCTGTTGTTTCAGGGATTTCTTCCTCAACAGGTTGTTTACTTTCTTCTTGTTCTAGCTCTTCTGAAGTGTCATCAACAACGATTTCTACATCTATAGGAGTTTCTTCTAAATCTTTTAATTCTGAATCTGTTAATTTTATTTCACTGGGTGTTGTTGAAGATGTTGAATTGGTATTAGTTACTTCTGCTTTAGAACTTTTAAATAAAGATAAATAATTACCTTTACAACCACTTAAAAACATCACACTAGCTAGTACACCAGTTGCTAATCTATATTTTGTCTTTCTTTTCATTGAGTGTCATCCCTTTTTAGTGGCAATATATTAGCTCATGTAAGAGAAAAAGTCAACTTTATTAAAAGAAAAAAAATTCGATTAAATCGAATCTTTATTTTTTTTGAATTTCGTGTTTATATGCGATTGCTAAAGTATCTTGTTCATTTTGAGTAAACTCTTCATTTGGTATTTCAAATGATGATTGGTAGATACCTAATTCTTTAATTAATTCTTGTTGTTTAGCATATTCTTTTTGAATAGAAGATAAATGTTGACGTTTTTGTTCTTTAAATGATTCTATATCTTCTTGATAAATTGCTACTAACCATCTTTTCATAATTCCATTAAAGTTAGCTTCAGTTGGATTTTTGGCAATAATTTGTCTGATTGTAGCTTGTAATCTTTCAAGAATTACAGATGATTCTATACCTATTAAATTTGAAGCTGATCTTACACCATTAGCATAGTAAACTGGTGTTACTGTTTCTGTATTGATTCCTTTATCATTTAAAATGATAGCATCTTGTAATAAAGAATTATTTAATAAGTCGATACAGAAATTGAAGATTAAACTATCTAACTCTGCTTGTAGGTCTTCTATTCTAAAACTTTCATCACTTAAAGTGTTCTTATGTTCAATAAGCATTTTTGTTAAACAATTTTGTAACCATTGAACTAATTTAGATTTTAGAGCAGGAATAATAATTCTTGATTTTTTTATACGTTCTATTTTAGCTTCTAAAGATTTTTCTTTGGTTGTAGTAGTTTTTTCTAAATGATGGTAGTTTGCTTGAGCTTTTGATACTACGTATTGAGCATTTAATAATGATTCTGCTTCAATAGAATCTATTGCTTCTAATACTCTTTCAATATGATTTTGGTTAGCTTCGATACTAGATTGTGCTTCATTACGTTGTACATACAAATCACTTATTTCATATTTTGAACTTACTAGGTATTCTATTGATGTTCTCATATTATTTAAATTTTGATGTCTTCTATATTTAATATATCTTGTGAATAATTGAGACTCTTGTTCACTCATCATTTTGGCAACGATTTCTCTATCTAGTTCTTCTCCTGTTAATGTGGAATCTATTCCATGTTGTGTTAATAACTCAACGTAATTTTCACTACTTTTTACTATTTTTATTTTTTCTAAGATATTTTTTACATCTTGTAACATTAATTTATCTATCATTATTTTAGTCCTTTCTTTTGTGCTGGATTAACGTCGTTTGGGTTGAATCCATATGATGGATTTATGATGTTTTTTAAACTATGGTATATTTTTTGTAATTCTTCTTCATCAAAACCTTCTAATAATAAAGAGGATTGATCGATTGTTGCAGCATTAAAGGCTTTTTCGTGTAATAAAGCTTGGCTATAACCTTTTTCTATTCCACTAACTAAAGCAACATTTATACCACCTGATATTTTTATTTGTGATTCAAGTTCCTTTTGAATTTTTTCTATTTTAGCTTTATAGAAAGTAACTACTGATTTTTGGAATGCTAATAGAAATTTAGTTAAATCAGCATAAGTTGTTTCTTCACCATAAATTTGATTGAAATATTTATTGAAACATTCTGTTAATTCAATGGATTCTCCATCATTGGCATATGTTTCTTGGAAATAATCTATTACACCTGGTAATGCTGATAAATTTAAAAATAAATCACTTAAAACTTCTTTATTGTTTTCTTGAGATTTTGATTTTCTAAAGAAAGCGAATCCTTTTGGTTGTTCTTCTTCGAATGAACTTAAGTCGATATTCATTATAGCGTCAAGGAATGACATTAATTTATTATTTAAGTCAATTAATGTTTTACTTGCTTCTCTTGTTTTAGATTGATTATCTAATAAATCTTTACCATAATCGTTTACTCTTGCCATAGTTGAAGAATGTTCTGTGTATAATTCATTAGTTTCTTTTAGACTTTTTAGTTCCATATTTTGATACCAGTCAAAATACGCATAGTCGATTTTATAGAATGATTCAAGTAATTCTCTTACTGTTGCATCATCATAATCCATTACTTGGTCGAATGATTCGATAGCACTAGTACATTTTTCTATTTCAGCAATTATTTGTTGATAAGATTCTGACTCTTTAGCTGCTTCACCACGTACTCTTAACATATTTGAAGCTTTTGCTTTAAGTAATGATACTCTTTTATTGAAGGCGTTAGTTAACTTCATCTTTATTTTTATTCTTTTGCTAGATGGTTCTAAACTTTCATAATAGTGAGCTGTTTGAACTGATTTTAAAATAAGTTCTAATTGTTCAGCTTTAGCTAGATACTCTGGTTTTAAAATCGTTGCTAGAACATTACCACATGAATCTAAAGCTGCGTATTGGTTAATAAAATCAACATCTGCTTTGGATAGTCTATACATACGATCCATGCTTGGTGCAAATTGATTAATTTTTACAGCTAACATTTTTTCTGCTACTTCTTTAGCAATAAAACCTTTAGAAAAATCACTACTTATTAATGATTGGCATTCATTGTATTTTAATTGAATTTTCATTATTCTATTTTGTAAATCGTTTATAAATTCTGTATATTCTTCGAAGTAATTATTTGATATTGTTGTCATAATATCCCCCTCTTAAGCGAGGCTTATTCTAGCATAAAGTAGATTATTTGGCAATTTTTCCTAAGAAAAAAGCTCTTTGAGGAGCTTTATTTTGTTTAATTAATATTAAATATTTTCGAAATAGTAGATGTTTTCTGGAAGATTAAGTCTTTTAAATACACCATCTTTTACATATACGCCACCTATATGTTTATAGAATTCGTTAGATGGATTTCCTTTTAAACATGCGATAATCATTTTATCACAGCCCATTTCTTTTAATTCTTTTATTGCGGTGTTGACTAGTTCTTTTCCATAACCATGACCTTTATACTTAGATATTATATAAAGAGCGATGATTTCTCCGCAATTGGAATATTCAGGGTCTTCTGCTAGACCAAAATTAACAAATCCTACTATATTATTATCTATTTCTAAAACAAATTGATGGTTATTTTCTTCATTAAAGTTATTTAACATACGATTAGCTCGTTCTTGTTCATTAGTTTTTAATTCTTCAAGGAACCAGTCAGGAACTATCCCTTTATAGGTTTCATTCCAACCAACTGTTACAACATGAGCTATTGCAAAGCAATCTTCTTTTTGACGTCTTCTAATATTGTATATATCTGTATTACTCATTTATTGTGTATCCTAACTTAGTTAATTCCATTATAGCGATTTCTGATAAATCAGATTTTTTTAGTTTTGATATTGAGTAGAACTCTGCTCCTAGAGAATCATCATTTTGTTCTGTTATAATAACTTCTTTTTTTATTTGGTTTTCATAATTATTTATTTTGAAGAAAATACCTGCATGGTGGACTTTTACTAGAATATTCTTTTCTTTGAAATCCCACTCAAAAGTAACGGAATCAGCATCAAAAAGTTCATAGGAGGTTATTTTGATTCCTACCTCTTCTTCTAATTCTCTTTTTAGAGCTTCTTCTGGTCTTTCACAGAATTCTATTGTGCCACCAGGTAAATCTAATTTACCATCGTATGGACCACCATGTTTTTTGATTAAAAGGATTTTTTCATCTTCAAGTACTAATCCATAAGCACCTAATTGTTTATATTCTTTCATAGAATCACATCCTTGTGGTTATTATATCACTAAAATATCTTTTTCTTAATTTAATAATTAAACATGTTATTTAGAACATATTAAAAGCTCTTATTTTATAAGAGCTTTATAATTATTTACCACAGCATTGTTTATATTTTTTACCTGATCCACATGAAAATCCTAAGGGCATATTTATAGTATTATTAGTACATATAGTATTTCCTTTATTTTCAAGGGTTTAGGACATTTAGTAATTAATATTTATCGTATTATAAATACTTAAAAATACATATAATATTTAATTTACGTGGACAAAATGTGGACAAGGTCATCTTATACTTTTCACACTTTTGCTTACATATTTATTATACATTTTTTAATTTAATATATCAATATACTATGATTCTTCTTCTAATAAAAAATCAATAATATTTTTATGGATTATACCATTTTGTGACATATCAAATTTATCTGTTGATATTACATATTTCGGATAATGATCTTTAACGTTATCAAAGGCACCAAATTCTCTATTTATAACAGATTCATCCGCTAATATGAATGCTACTTGGATATATATTTTTTCTTCGTATCTTGTTGCGATAAAATCTATTTCACCATTTTCTAGGTTACCTACTTTAACATCATACCCTCTAGATAATAATTCATTATATACTATATTTTCTAGATAAGCACCCATTTGAGGTCTTTTTGTAGTATTCATTACACTACCAATACCTAAATCTGTTAAATAGTATTTATATTTACCATTTAGTATTCTTTTTCCCCTAACATCATATCTATCTGCTTTACTAATAAGCATTGCTTTTGTCATATATTCTAGATAATTATATAAAGTAATTTTAGAAACTTCTCTTTCATCATTATTTAAAAAATAATTTGCTAAACTTTCTGCTGAAAAAGTTTGTGATGGTGTTGTAACAATATATTCGACTATTCTATTAAATAAATCTATATCTTTTATATTAAATCTAGTTATTATGTCTTTTACTATGATTGAGTTATATATATCTGATAAATAAGTTTTGATTTGATTTTCATCTGTCATTATAAATCTTTGAGGTAATCCACCCCATTTTATATATTCATTAAAATCATTTTCTAGTTCATATTTATTTTTATCTTTAATATTCTTTAATTCGCATACTTCTTTGAATGTAAATGGATATACTTTGAATGATACATATCTACCTGCTAGATGAGTAGCAAGTTCACCCGATAACAAATCACTATTTGAACCTGTTATAAAAATAGAAACATTATCTTTATACTTTGCTTTAAATGAGTTAACTGCTTTTTCCCAATTTTCTACATTTTGAATTTCATCAAAGAATAAATAGTATTTTTTATCATTTACTATTTTATCTTTTATATAATCATGTAAATCTAAATCATTTTTTATAAAATAATAATCTTCAAATTCAAAGTTAATATATATTATTTGTTCTTCATCTATACCTTTATTTTTTAATTCATCTATTATTTGCATTAAAATTATGGATTTTCCACATCTTCTTATACCAGTAATTACTTTTATAAGGTCAACATCATAAAATGGTCTTATTTTAGATAAATATTTTTCACGAATAATCATAGTATCACCCTCTCTGATACAATTATACAATCAAATTATGTGTTTGTCAATTTTGTTTAGTACGGTGTACAAAATACCATTTTTCGACAATTTTGTACATTTGGTCATCTATAATAAAAATTAATTGTTTATATCTGATATAGATAATTGTTTATTACGAAAAAAGTGCAATTATGCACTAAATTCGTAACGACTCAAAATTTTATAATTAATCTTTAATATATTTTTGAGTACTTCTACCCACTAACCAATCCATAGATATATTATAATTTTTACATATTGTATAGATTGTAATTGTATTAATCAGATAATTCCCGGTTTCATAACCACTATATGTAGTTTGAGATATTCCACAATCATCAGCTAAAGCTTGTTGTGATAAATTTAATTCATTTCTTAATTGTTTTAATTTAGCACCTATTTTATATTTATCTGTATTTATCTTATCATATTTATTATTTGTTCTAACAAATCCGACTACAAAATCTAATGAATAGTTATATAAATTACAGAACTTAATTAATTTATTAAAAGGCATTGTATCATGTGCATTTTCCCAACCATGTACTGTATATCTTGAAACACCAAAAACAAAACCTAATTCCTCTTGCGTCATTTCTAATTCTTCTCTACAATACTTTAAATTATTATTAATCATAATACTATCACCAATAATAATTTTCCCATTTAAATAATATTTATCAGCAAAAGTGTGGGCTTATCGTTCGTGATGTGATATAATAAAAAATAAGAGGTGATAAATTATGTATTTCGAAGATACATGTTTAAAGTTAGTTAAAGTGTTAATTTGGTCTATGTTTATTACATTATTATTTACCTTAAACATACTTAATTATGATATTGGTATATTTTTTTGCAAAGTTATAGATATTCCAAAAGATTTTGCATTAACCATGGTTTCTCCAGGAATGGCAATAAATATAACTATTATTTTATTCACTATAGAAATGTTCTGCTTATTCAATATAATTAAAGTTGTTAAAAGAATAAAAGTAATAGATGAATTTTTTAAATTTTTATGCGATTTTGAAGATATATATTAGATAATACTGGATTGGTGCTATAATTATAATATAAAATTACTGATTGGAGGTTTTTACTATGAATGATAATGATATAATTCAGCACGAGGAAGAAAGAATTTATAAATTTGGCAATTCAAAAGTGATTGTTCATATTCCTCAAATGACAGTTGCACAAAAAAGGGAAAATTTAAGAAAGTTATATGATACAATAAACGAAATTGCTAGAAATTGTGAAAAGAGAGGAATTAATACTTCAGATTGGTTTTATACAGCAGATGAAATAGAAAAAATGAAAAAGGATCCAAAATATACTTTTATATAGTAATTAAAAGGAGGAGATACAGAATGTTTAAAACAAGTATTAAATTAGACGATTATGTGGTTTTGGATGTAGAAAATCCTAATACCAAAGCCGATTCTATTTGCTCTATAGCATTTATACAAGTTAAAAATGGCAAGATTAAAGATAAAAAATATTTTTTAATAAATCCCGAAGATAGATTTGATGATATTAATATAAGAGTTAATGGGATAACTCCTAATATGGTAAAAGATGCTATTACTTTTGATGTTTTTTGGAATAATAATAAAGATATATTAGAAAATAATATTATTGTAGGTCATGCTATTAAATACGATTTGAGCGTCATTTCTAAAACTTTAATGAAATATAATATTACTTTACCCACACTAAAAGTTATCTGTACACAAAAATTATCACAAAAATATTTAAATACTAATCATTATAAATTAGATTTAGTATGTGATTATCTCAATATAAATTTAGAACAGCATCATAATGCTTTATGTGATACTACAGCTAGCTTTGAAATATTGAAACACATTAACGAAAAATATGGTTTAGATGAATGTGATATTGAAGATTATAAATATACAGAAAGCAAAAATCATTCCAACGGTATGAAAATAATTTATAGCGATGATACAAAAGGATTACAAAATTTAAAAAAAATCATTGAAGCAATAATGATAGATAATGAAATTGGATTAAATGAAATTAATGAATTAAATGAATGGTTAGATAACAATAACCACTTAATTGGTAACTATCCTTTCGACAAAATTTACTCTATTGTAAAAAAAGTATTAAACGATGGAATAATATCAAGTGATGAAATTAATGAATTATTGAGTGAATTCAACAATTTCATAAATCCTATTAAAGAAAATAATTCTAACAGAACGTTTGATTTTCAAAATAAAATATTTTGTTTAACCGGTACATTTAATTTTGGTTCTAAAGATAATATTGAAGAAAAAATTGTTGAAAAAGGGGGAATTTGTGGAAAAAATGTAACTTCAAAAACGGACTATTTGATAGTCGGTGGTTCGGGAAGTGATGCATGGAAATTTGGAAATTATGGTGGAAAAGTTCAAAAAGCTATGGAATTAAAAGAAAAAGGCAAAAATATAGAAATAGTAAGTGAAGATGATTTTTTAAATCAATTATAAAAAGGTATTTATATGAAAAAATATACAGACGATGAAATTTTAAAGATGAAAAAAATAAATACGAAAATTGCTGGTGATTATTTGGGAGTTCCACCTATGGCAGTCGCACTCGGTTTAAGAGATGAACGACTTCCGATCGGATATGCTATAAAAAAGGGCAATAAATGGAGTTATTATATTATTGCTGAAAGATTAGTAGGTTATAAAAACGGAATATTGACAAATGTTGTTATTGATAGAATTGAAGACAGATTAAATAAAATAATTGAGAATTTTAGTGATATAAAGCAAGATTTAATTATTTTATATAAAGAAAAAATAAATAATGCTGGAGGTAAAAATTGATATGTTATTTAAGAAAAAAAATAAAAATATTATCAGAGTTATTCACTATGAAGGTTTAAAAGGTTTTAATCAAAATTATCCATGTACTATAGAGGAAAAAGAACATGAATTTGAGATTAAAAAAAACAATCCAGAATTAATTGTCACATTACCAAAAAATAAAGTTGTAAAAATTGATTCATTAAGTGATAATGATTTTATGCAGAAGTATCATAATACAATAGGAACAAATGATAAAATGTATTATCTAGTTATCACCTATAGTTCTAATGATGGTTCTGAAAAGCAAATTGTTTTTTGGGGTTCTTCTTTAGAAGCAATAAAGTTTAATGAGTTAAAATATAAGTACAATGGAAATGTAGAAAATTATACTCTATAAAAATTGAAAGATATCATAAAAATGTTTAATTAATACCATAAGACTAGCAAAGATATGGAGAATATGAATGGAAAAAGTATATATCAATCAAAAGGAATTAACTGAAATATTAGGATGTGGAAGAAGAAATGGTGAACGTGTAATGAAACATTTATTGAAAATTGCAAAAGAAAAGAATTATTACATACCAGAAAGTAAACGTGACATTTTAATTCCACTTCATCTTGTAAAAAACGAATTAAAATTAAAATAACAGATATAAGCGAGGTATATTATATGAAAAAAATAAGAGATTTCTTTATTGTTTTATTTGGAGGCCCTTTTGGACTTCACAAATTTATTAACAAAGAATTTGGTATGGGAATATTATATTTATTTACCGGAGGAATATTTTTAATAGGTTGGTTTAAAGACGTTATAAATGCTAGTAAAAATTTATTTAATATAAATGAGTTTAGTTCGTTAATGAGTTATAATATTATAAAACAAATAAATAACGGGGACTTACCTTGTATTGATACACCAAATTTAAATCTTGAAGGTAATGAATTTTGTTGCTATATGGATAAAGGTTATACATTCAAAGATAAAACAATTACAACAGGATATACAGGTAAAAATAATGGTGTTAGCATAAGAATAGCAAAAGGTATTTCATATAGAACTGGGGCTAGTGGAAATAAAGCAATTAGAGAAACTCAAAGAACTAAATATTTTGGGACATTATATTTGACAACTAAAAGATTAATATATTCATCTCAAAAAGTTAGTTTTGACAAACCACACGAAAAAATCACATCTATTCAAGAAGCAAAAGATGGATTAATTATTCAAATTGGTTCAAATACTTATGAGATAGTTATCAATACTCACTCTGAATTTATGAAAGTATACACTAATTATATACGATTA
>CAVAGO010000003.1:0-52778 GCA_963588075.1 bacterium
ATTAAAGCTTCTTTTTCTATTTCGAGTTTTTCAATTTTTTGATTATTTTTTTCTTCTTGAAGTTTTATTTTTGTTTCTCTAGCAGTATCTATTCCTACTTTAATTAGAAAGCTCCCGCTAGTTATCGTTACAATGAATAATAAAATTGTTATTATAATTCTAGTTTTTCTTTGCATAATGTTACTCCTTTATATTTATAGAGATTTAGTTTTTAAATTATCTAAACTATCAACAACTGGTTCTGGGTATTCTTCAGGCCAGTAATAAAAGTTTTTTGTTCTTAGATTAGATTTTATTTCTTCTTCTAGTTCTGGAGTTATTTCAGTTTTTTCAATAATTCCATTGTTTAGGTCATATACATAGATTGGATATTCAATACCTAGCATTTGTTTTAAAACTTGCTGAACAATATATATCATTGCTATAAGTCTATTTTGATTTTGACATTTATTAATAAATAATCCGACTACAGAATCGATTGTAGTTATAATATTTACTTCATTCATAGTAGTAGAATTGTTTTCTATAATGTAATTTGCTAACTCTTCTATACTATTGAAATCTGGTTCATTGGCGTGAAAGTCGCCTCTTGAAATATCACCATTACTACAACTATCTGATTTAGCGATGTGAAAACAATTTGCAAAGTCTGAATTTATTAGAAATCCAATATTTTTATATGTAGATACTCCGACATTTGGAATAACCAATGTAGTTGAAGCACTACTTAGAGTTCCGTTTTTCATAAAGTTAAATTCATCTGTCCAAGTTGTACACTCATAAGCAAGACCATTTTCGATTCTTTGTAATCTTGGAATATCCATTGCTCTTACCAATAATTTATTATCGTTATATATTTGAGTTACATCATCCATTATATTCACCTAAATTAATTGTACCAAAATTATTATTCATTTAAAAGGTCGACTATTCATCTGTTTTCTTACTAGATAAGAAAGTTACTTTTTCGGCGATTACTTCTGTTGAGTATTTTTTTGTTCCGTCTTTATCTTCATAACTATTTACTTGGATTCTTCCTTTGATACCAACAACGTCGCCTTTATGACAGTATTCGCTAGTTGATGCAGCAACAGCATTCCATAAAGTACATTTAATAAAGTCAGTTTCATATACACCATCAACATTTTTAAAAGTACGTTGAACTGCTAGAATTAAAGATGTTACTTTTTTACCATTTTCTTTTGTTGCTACTTCAATATCATCAGTTAATCTACCGACTAAAACTACTTGATTTAACATGGTATTCCTCCTTTCGAAACGTAAGATAACAGATTGCAAAATTATTAGCAAATCACTACTTTTTGATTTTGTTTTTTATTTTTGAAGGAAAAAAATTGTTTGACTAGGTGGTATAGTTTTTTTGAATAAAAAAATGGTCTCAAAAAATGTGTTTGAGGCCATTTTGAATTTTTTTGATAGTTTAAAAAAATTTTTTAATTTTTTATATTTAGGTAGTTAATTAGTTGATTGTAACCAGTATCATTCCACATTTTTAGTCGAACATCATCTTTAAAGTTTCCTAATGTTTTAGTTTGTCCTTTGGGAATGAATATAAAGTCGTAGCTCCATCCGTATTTGCCGGATTTTCTTTTAGCTATTGTACCTTCGGTAATTGACTTAAAAACCACAGGTTCTTTTCCGTACTCACAATATGCTAGAGCTTGGATGAAACGAGCGCTTCTGTTTTCGACACCTTTCATTAGTTTTAGAATACCATCGATACCTATTGTATCACCTACATAATGGGTATATGCAGCTGGGAATCCTCCTAAAGCATCGATCATTATTCCAGTATCATTTTTTACTATGTTACATTTTAGTTTTTCACTTGCCCATTTGGCTGAATATGCAGCTACTTCTTCTACTGTATCTGCTTGTATTTCTGGAGTATCTATTTTTATGTTATCAACCTCTACTCCGTAAGGTTCTAATATTTCTTTGGCCTGAGCTAGTTTCGCCCAATTGCCTGTTACTAATGTTATTTTCATCATAATCCTTCTTTCTTTATATTGTGGTATTAAAAAAACCTCCTTCCATAAACAGCAAAAAACTACCACAAATTTATTGCGTTTTAGTTTTTGCCATTCATGACGGAGATTTTCAACACACATCACCATTCAGATTATAAAATAATCATCAATTCTACGGTAGCACACGCGAATGGGCGAATTGAGATACTACACCCATAGTATAGCATATTTTTTTAAATAAAAATATTATTTATTAGATAAACGTTGTGTTTCATATCCTTCATACTTAGGATTGCATTTTATATGTAACCAAGCTTCTAGTAAGTTTAAATAAAAGTATTCTATTTCTGAATCTTTTTCTCTTTGGATAACTATATTAATTCTTGTGGTATTATCTTTAATCCAGGTTTTAATATTTTCATCATCTTCTCGAACGATTTTATTCTTAGTGCAGAAGTTTTCATCATTTTTTATAGAGGCAGCTAAATTACTTTTGGAAGAATTACAATTATAATGTTGATATTTCCATCTAGCTTCACTTTTACTCCATGCTTTACCTATTTTTAAATATTGACCTTTATAGGCATATATATAAATTCCTATCTTATTGTCTTTTATTTCAGGGATGTCTTTATGACCTTTTTGACATGTTATTATTTCGTAATTTAATTTTTTTAATTCTGGTAATTGATTGATGTAATCTTTTATTTGTTCTTCCATATGATACTCCTTTATTTAATTATCCCCATTTGTTTCATAAGATATTGGGCATTTGTCGTCTGACATTTACCTTCTTTTATCTTGTAATCAAAGATTATTTTATCGTCTTTATATTTTTCACTAAAATGATAATTTTTTATTTCTTTTTTATTTATTTCACATAGTTCAAAGTCATGAGTAGTTAAAAAGACTAAACAATTTAGAGTTGCTAACTGATTTAGAGTTTCTTTAGCACCAAGTATTCGATCATTATAGTTAGTTCCTTTAAATATTTCATCAATAAAAATAATCATTTTGTCATTACTTTTTTTACTGAATGTTAAAATATCTTTAATTCGTTTTAATTCACCATAGAAAGTTGATATTCCTTTACCTATGTCATCTTTAACGTTTATAGAAGTAAAGATATGAGCAATTGGGCAAGTGAACGTTTGAGCATTTACAAATGCACCATTATAAGCAAGAATCAAGTTGATAGCAAGAGTTTTCATAAAAGATGTTTTACCGCTCATATTAGAACCAGTTATTATATTTAAATCTTTTTGACTTGCAAAATCATTTGATACACAAGTTTTTTCTTTTAGTAAAGGATGTTTTACTGAGTCGACTTTTAAAGACCAATCAGAAACAATCTTAGGTGTACAGATATTTTCTTTGACTAAATTAATAGTTGATAAACTGATTAGTAATTCATATTCTTCTAGTGCCGTAATGCTAGGTTTAAAATCGTTTATATTTTCTGATAGTAACTTGTTGTATCTATAAACAAGAATGAAGTTTAAGGATGCGAAAGTTGTAAAGATGATATTGGTTATGAAGTTAAATCTTAAAGAGTTTAAATCAGATATTTTATTTATTTCTTTTAATATTTTTTGACGTTTAGCTATACTTTCTTTTAAAGAGGTGTTTTTACTTGAATTAAAATCTTGAAGAGAAATATAATTATAAATATTATTTAAGTCGCTAAATGTTTTAGAACATTTATCAATGGTATTTAGTTGGTTATTGTAGCGTAATTTATAGATATGAGAGTGAATTAATTGAATAAACATAGATAATAAAAAATAATATATTGGAGCTATTTTAAAGATAGCTAATAAAGCAAGAATTATACTAAGACTAGATAAGATGATTGAAATAATTAATTCTACTCTACTACTCTCTTTTTTATTATCAAAGAAATAAAGATATTCTTTATAATCTGTTTCTTCTATTTTATCAATATTATTTAAAATATATTGAAACTCTAAAATAAAATTATGATTCTTAGATAACTCAGTGATGGCTTCTTGGTTAGCACAAATTTCTTTCTTAGATAATTTGTTTTTTAAAGATAATGAATTGATTAAGTGCTTTTTACTACCTAAAGATTTTGTGAAATTAAGATATTTAAATAGCGAGTTGCCATTTACAATATCTAAGTCATTTATAAAGTTATCTAGGTTATCGATGTTTTCAGAAGGTTCTTCTTTCCATTTGTCGTCATGTCTATTCTCGTACTTGTCGATAATTGATATGTAGTATTCTTGTTTTTTGATGAGTTTAATTAATTTTTCATGAATGACTACAATTACAATGAAGATGATTAGTAAAATTATGAATATTAAAAGTCCGATGTAGTTTGTTGTCGATAAAGAAATAAATAAAGTTATAAATATAATAATGAATAAGATAAGTCGAAGGTGAGAAAGTCTTGAGCTGGTTTTATCTTTTTCTTTGATTATTTTTTGACATTCTTTTTTTATTTTTAATAAATCTTTATTCATATTAATCACCTTTTCTAGTAATATATTATATCACAGAAAAATAGGAAGTTTTAATTGACTAGTTTTTTTAAAGAAATTATGAAAATTTTTGAAATATATTGAATTTATTTTTTGACATATTTATTTTAGCAAAAAAAATTGTTTGTTCTATACAAAAAAAATTGAAATGATGTCAAACAGTTTTTTTGATACTTTTTTAGTATATCAAAATCAGAAAGTAGTTATTTTACAAGTGTTCTTTAATATGTTAAAGTGTGTTCGATACATTTGATGCAGTCATTATCTTTTCGAATATTTTAGTATCTTCAATGGGGAGGTTTCTAAATATTTAAAGAGGTGGTTAATGTGACAAAAAGAGAAATATATTTCTTTTGGATTATTTTAATACATGATGTCATAATATTAATTTTATTGTTATCAAAGTAGCAATAAAAAAGAACTAGAGTAATCTAGTTCACAAACCCTCGAAAAGATATTTGACTTGTGGAATCAAATGTATCATTTTTTTTATGATTTCTTTTCATATGTTTATTATAACAATCTTTTTTATTTTTGTATATATTATTTATTTTTTATATAATCACAAATTATTTTAACTACGTTTTCATTACCTATTTTAGAATCAATACATAAATCATAGTTATTCTTATCACCCCATGTTTGGTTGGCGATGATACTATAATAATTTGATCTTGATTTATTAGATGATAGAATATGTTTTTTAGCTTGAGATTCTGTATCGCCATAGTTATTCATTACATTCTTAATTTTGTAATCCATAGGTGCGTAGATAAAGATTTTTATTATATTTTTGTTGTTTCTTAGAATGTAGTCAGCTGATCTACCTACTATGACTGCGTTACCTTTTTCAGCAATCTTTTTGATTACTTTGGCTTGGTTAATTATTGCTTCTTTGTTAGCATCTAGAGATAGATAGTTATCATAAATTTCTTCTTCTGAATATTCTGGATTTATCATTTTATTTTGAATAGCAAATTCTTTTATTTCTTCTTTACCATAGAATGGTATATTTAATTCTTTAGCTACTAAACGAGCTATTTCTTTGCCATTAGTACCATGTTCTCTTGAGATAGAAATGATTAGATTGTCTGCTACTTTAGAATCTTTAATAACTTTTATTTTCTTGTTATAAGAATCTTTTAGGATAAAAATGGATATTATAGCAGTTAAGATTTCTGCGATTGGGAATGTCCACCAAACAAGACTTGTTACGTTAGAAGATTTAGTAAATAAGTAAGCTATTGGGAAGACAAATATTACTAGTCTTAATAAAGATATTAGTAAAGGTCTTATGGCATAGCGGATTGATTGTAAAACACCTTGAATAGATACAGAGATACCCATGAATACGAAACCGATACTTGATATTCTTAAAGCAATTGTACATACTTCGATGATTTCTTTAGAAGTTCCACCTGCTAAACCAAATAAGCTTGATAATGGTTTAGCAAATATTTCAAATAATATTGTAATAATTAAAGTTACGATGATTGTATCTTTTATACCATATTTTATGCAGTCATCTATTCTTGTTTTATCTTTCATACCATAGTTGAATGATAAGATTGAGATGATCGTGTTAGATAAACCAAATGCTGAGAATAGTGCTATTTGTTGGATTTTGTAGTATATACCGAATGATCCTATTAAGACTGTTTGGTTAGTTTCGGCTAAACCTAGTATAGCATTCATACCAGCCATCATTACTGCTAGTAAGGCTTGCATTAAAGCAGCTGATATTCCGATATTGTAGATTCCTTTGATAAGATGAATATCTGGTTTGATATATTTTAAGTTACCATCTATTTCTTTATTCTTTTTGTAGTGGAAGTACATTGCTACAAATAATGAGACGAATTGTCCGATTACTGTAGCCCAAGCAGCACCGGAAACTCCCATGTTTAATGGATAGATGAAGATGTAGTCTAAGATGATGTTAGTTATTGCTCCTGATATTTGAGAGATAGTTGATAACATTGTTTTTCCGGTTGCTTGTAAGAATCTTTCAAAGACAGTATATCCTATTGAACCTAGAGATAAGCAAGTACATATTTGTAAGTATGTAGTTCCCATTTTTAATATTTCTGGGTCTTTAGTAAATAATGAGATGAACCATTCTGAACCAAATAGTCCGAAGATTAAAAATACAAGGTATATACAGATACTTAAGAATATCCCGTTACCTGCTATTTTGTTAACTTTTTCTTGGTTCTTTTCGCCTAAACTTTTTGATAGTAAGGCATTTAATCCTACTCCTGTTCCTACACCAATTGCAATTATCATTATTTGAATTGGAAAGGCATAAGTAAGTGCTTGGTTGGCGATTGCTCCCGTACTTCCCATGTTGGCAACGAAGATACTATCTACGACATTGTATAAGGCTTGAAGAACCATTGAGATGATCATAGGTAGTCCCATTTTCCAAAATAGTTTGTTCATTGGGGCGATGGCCATTTTGTTTTGTTTTTCTTCTTTCATATTAATTCCTCCTATTATAGACGAGAAAAGAGGCGTAATCCTTTAACTGGATTTACGCCTCTTTATTGAAAGCTACTCGTCATTTCTTTGATAATTATACTATTTTTAAAATATTTTGCAAGAATATAATTTTTAATTTTAGACACTTTTTGTCATCTATTATTTTTTCTTTATTCAATGAAAAAAGACTTATTGCTAAGTCTTATTTGATTAATGAGCTACCACAATTTACGCAATTGGTACTACTACCATTTCTTTTAGTTCCACAATCTGGACAGTATGAGAATACTTCGTAGTAGTTATTACTATTATATGATTGTTTATTGGAACTATTATTAACAATAGATGCGCCGATAGCTGAACCTATTAGAGCACTTAAGCCTGTTCCAAGGTATGAACCCATTCTAGGTCGAAAAAACATAGGTCGTGGTTCATGAAACATTGGAGCTCTGTGTCCTCCGTGAGGTCCACCGTGTGGTCTACCTGGTCCACCAGGGCCTGGTCCGTGCAAATAATCACTTCTTTCTTTACTAATATTTTTTATTATTCAATTTCAATTGTTTTTGCTTTTGGTAATTTTTCAGTTTCGTCTTTTTTAGGTAATTCAATCTTTAAGATACCATTTTTAAATTCAGCGTGAATGTCTTCTTCTGTTAATTCATCACCAACATAGAAGCTTCTTGAACATTCTCCATAGAATCTTTCTTGACGAACGAATTTTTCATCGTCATCACTATTATCTTCTTTGACTACACTAGCAGATATTTCTAAGTATCCATTTTCTAATGTTAAGTTAATGTTTTCTTTTTCATAACCTGGTAAATCCATTTCAATAACGTATTTATCATTTTTCTCTTTAATATCTGTTTTCATTAAAGCTGGTTGTCTTCTTGTAAAGAAATCATCCTTAAAAAAGTCATCAAATAAATCGAAACTATTTCTTCTTGGTACTAACATCATATAAATCATCTTCCTTTCATAATGTGTTATCAATGAATGGTAGCACAAACAAATATAATTTTAATACCTGGTAATAAGTCTTTCTTTTCTTATTACACTTAAATAATATCACTATAATTAGCACTTGTCAATAGAGAGTGCTAATATTCACAAAATTTTCACATCTATTATTATTCTTGGATATTATTTCTTTTCTATACATAAAAAATCTGACGTATTGTCAGATTATGTGTTTGATTTATTTAGTTTTCCTATTATATAAGTAATAAACTTAGTAAGTAGATAAATTATGAATGCTCCAATAGATAATGCCACTATGTATATTAGTAAATACAGAATAAATGGAACATGTTCTTGAATGATATCGAATACTGGGAGTGAACTTATGAAATATGGACTTATATAGAACATATTGAATGTTTCATCCCCTATTATATTTAAGTTATAAAAAGATAAGTTCATTACTTCAGCGATTACTACAAATATTAGAAATACTATGATTGCGTTTTTGATATTTTCTTTAGTAGGTTTTACTTCTTTAGTCATTAGCAAGTAAATAGATACTACGAAGCTACCTAGATGAAGCCACATTGTATGAATGTTTACTAAGATATCACTTACGAAGCAACTATCGGGAATGAATATTGTAGATATACTTCCTAGGATAGTAACGAATGCTATGTAAGATAATAATGATTTACGTAGTTTTGTATCTTTTAAGAATAGACAAAGAATACTTACGTAGATTGGGGTACTACATAGTTGGAATGGAAATGAATACCATTCATATTCCCATGTTACTAGGTTTGTTACTGGATCATAGTTGAATGCCCATATTAATTGTTTTAAAAGTTCTAGAATAAAAGCAATAATTCCGTATGTACCTAGGACTACTTTTAATTGTTTTTCATTGTACTTTTTTCTTTGGGTAAAAAGAAATACTATTAAGGAAAGCATTATGCCGATACATAATAAATGGTACCAACCATAAGCTTCTGGAGTTTCCATTTCAGCTTGTAAAAAATATAAAAACTTTTCAAATAAATTCATACTACACCTTCTTGATTAGAAGTATATACACTATAAAATTAAGATGCAATCAACTTGAAGAAACATTTTGTCAAATTACAGTTGCATAAACTCATCACTCATATAAAAATATTATATCATGAAAAAAGCAAATCGATATGACTTGCTTATAATTTCAATAAATTATTTATCGTACATTTTACCTTGTGAATCTTTTTGAATTTCATAGCCATATTCAAATATATATGACATACTGAAGATAATTAAGATTTCTAAAATACTTATTAAATCTATTTCACTACTAGTTGCAGTTAAACCTATTATAGAATTAAATAATATTTCAGATATAGGATTAACTATTATTAGAGCTATTATTAAATAAGATATTCTTTTAATATAAGTAACATTATCTAATGTAAATGGTGTATTGTTATTTTTGATGTTACTAAATAGTTTTTCAACATAATTTAAGATGATTATCATAATGATTAGATTTACTATTAAGAAGATAAATGCTCCTTCTAAATAAATTATTATTTCTATTTTAGAATTATTGTTGTAAATATTAATTATTTCTTTAGTTGGTAGTGAATCATTGATATCAATGATTGCTATATTGAATACTTCTATTTTGTCATCATCTAGTAATTTAATATTATCTGTTTTAAAGGATATTTTTTCATCTTCTATAATAGTATTTTCGACGATATATGGTGTTAGTAACATAGCAATTATTACAAAAGGTATTGCTACTTTTAAGACGATACTACCTATTTTACCAATTAAACTGATTACATTGCTTAAAGCTTTTACTTGATTTTGTTTTTGATTATTAAACTTAACTACATTCATAATTATTTCTTCATCTAACGAAGATATATCACTCATATCAGTATGAATTAAATCGTTGATATTACAATTAAATATTTTACATAATTCTAAGATATTATTCATTTCAGGATAGGCTTCGCCATTTTCCCATTTTGATACTGATTGTCTTGAGACATTTACTTTTTCAGCTAGTTGTTCTTGTGACAACTTTTTTTCTTTTCTTATTTTTTTTAGATTATCACCAAACTTCATTAGATTGTCTCCCTTCTGATATTAAGTTTAATCTTTTTGATAACTTTTTATATCAACTTTTAGTTGCGTTTTTGTTTTGCAACTGAAAGTTGGCATTTTTATTATACCATGAAAAAAACAGATAATTATCTGTTTTACTCTTTTAGTAGTCTGTTTAGTTCAACAGCATATTCCATAGGTAGTTCTTTTTTAAAGTCACTGATAAATCCCATGATTAATAGTTCTTTGGCAGTATCTTCGCTTAAACCTTTACTAGTTAAGTAGAACATCTTTTCTGCTGATACTTTAGAGATTGTTGCTTCGTGTTCTAGAATACTAGAGTTATTTCCTACTATATTAGTTGGGAAGGTATCACTTTTAGATAGTTCATCTAAAATAATAGTGTCACATTTTATACTAGCTTTACTATTTATAGCGTTTTTACCTATTTTAGTAAGACCACGATAGTTACTTACTCCCCCCTTTTCGGCGATTGATTTACTTACGATGTTGCTCTTAGTATTAGGAGCTAAGTGAATCATTTTAGCACCAGCATCTAGTTGTTGGCCTTCTTTGGCATAAGCAATAGAGATTGAGTTACCAGTTGCTCCTTCACCTTTTAAAATACAAGATGGATATTTCATAGTAATTTTACTACCAATGTTACCATCAACCCATTCCATTGTACCATAATCATCAACGATAGCACGTTTAGTAACTAAGTTATATACATCTGTTGACCAGTTTTGGATTGTTGAGTAACGGCAACGAGCATTCTTTTTAATAAATATCTCTACTACACCAGCATGAAGAGATGTTACACTGTATTCTTTGGCTGTACATCCTTCGATGTAACTTAAGTCAGCTCCTTCATCAACGATGATGATAGTACGTTCGAATTGACCAAGTGATTCTGTTTCGATACGGAAGTAACTTTGAAGAGGACGATCTACTTTGACTCCCTTAGGGATGTAAATAAATGAACCGCCTGACCAAACAGCGCCATTTAAAGCAGTATATTTATTTTCAGCATAGTTTACTAAGTGATTAAAATATTCTTTAAATAGTTCAGGATACTTTTGTAAAGCATCATCTGTTGAAGTAAAAATAATCCCTTCATCTTTGACTGATTGATTATGGTAAACTACTTCACTTTCGAATTGGTTAGTAACACCACCAAGGTATTTATTTTCAGCTTCAATAACACCTAAATCTTCAAAACTATTACGAATACTACAATTAACTTTTTGCCAATCATTAGTTAATTTTTCTTCTACAGATTTATAGTATGTAATATTATCGAAATCAATATCTAATTTTGGACCAAAAGATGGTTCATCTAATTCCTTAAACTTAGCATATGACTTAAGACGGAATTCTAACATCCATTCTGGTTCATTTTTCTTTTTTGATAAATCTATAATAAATTGTTCATTTAGTTCTCTTTTCATAAACATCACGAAGATATTATACATCATTAATTAACATTTGAAAATAAGCAAGTTATTTGTTACTATTATAATAGGGTGATGATATGGACATATTAGAGGTAAATAGATATACTTTAGCAAACCTTTATGATCAATTTCCAGAAAGTTTTAAAAGTTTAAGTTTAGAAGGAAATAGATTGGTATATAATGGTGAATCTGTTGATATTAGTAAATTTAATATAAATGATTTACTTAGTGGTGAAACTAGTTTTGCTGCATCACTTAGTGTTTTAAGCTCTGAAGATATTTTTAAAATAATTAGACTTCATGCTATTCATCTTGAAAGTAAATTAGAAAATAAAAAAGATGATAATCAAAGTAAAATTGAAGTAATAAAAAGAGAAAATCCATTAATGAGGAATATTAGTATTGTAACTAGAAAAATGGATGAATCGATGGAAGAATACATTAATATCGTAGATAGTCGTGGTGAAGATCATCTATTTAAGAATGATAGAAAAGTAAATGTATTTGATATATATGAAAATTTAAGAATAAGATATTCAGGACATGATATAACTCCAGATGAATTAATTGATGAGATTAATAGAAAACTTTATGAAGTAAGAATGGAAAATGCTCCTGGATTAATTGAAAGGTCTTCTACATCTGAGGATTTCGCAAATAAAATGACAAGAGTTAATGAACCATATAAAAATGATAAATCTACTGATGTATATGGAAATGAACAACATGATATAGCAGTAGTTAGAGATTTAGACGATCCTAGTAATCATCAAGTTGTTACTTTTGATGAAAATGAATTTGGTGACTTGGTTTTACAAAATCATGAACAAAATGTAGTTGGTTCTGATACAACAATTACAAGAGGACCAAAGACTGAAGAAACAATTTCAGAAACAGGTACTAATGATGAAACTAGTACAGAAAATGAGATTTTTGAAAAAGATGAAGAAGAAATTGTTGCTCTATTAATAAGTACTAAAGAATTTTATGAATTATTAGATTCACCTGAAGAATTAACTGAAGAACAAAGAAAAAGTGTCGACCTATATTATGGTTACTTTGGTGATTTAGTATTATATGAAGATTACTTGCTTCCTGAATTAAAACAAATATTAAATGATTTTAGATCTTATGTATATGATTTACAATATGGAGAAATTCCTGAAGGACAAGAGCGAGTTATTAACAATAAACAACAAGAAGCTATTGATAAATCAGTTGAAATGGAAAAAAAAGTTGCTACTGTTAATGCCGAAGAGTTAACTGATGAAAAAATTAAGGAAGGCGTAAAAAAATTAGAACTAATAAAACCAGTTAATGATAATACAGGTAGTGTTAGCGTTATTCAGGTTTTAGCATTTATAATAGGTATTTCAATTATACTTACAGCTGTTACTTTATATTTAATTGGATAAAAAAATGAACTTTAATAGTTCATTTTTTTACATTCTAAGGTTGGCATCAGGATTATAATAAATACTGTTTTCCATAACAGCTTGGCTGACTACTTGAGAAAACATTTCAAAAGTTGGTAAGAATTTAAAGTTTCTTTCAGCTATCTTAGTAAAGCTTTCTGTTCTTAAATTACCATAACATCTCTCTTTAGGCGCTGGCATTATACCTGCTGTTTCACAAACGTTACCACGGACATCAATACCAATTGCTCCACCGATATAAAGAACAGAACTATCTTTATATTGGGTATCTGTATCTAAATAACAATAATGTGGATATGATTTTGAAACTATTTTACCTTCTACATTTAAATTAACTGCTCTACCCTCATTTACAATATTACCTAGTTCATTGTAATCATTAAAATATGGAGAATCTAGTAAATTAAATATGTTATCTTTGTATCTATAATATAATTGAGGACTTCTTTCGAAAACTTGTTCTAATTGCTTATTGTGATATTGATCTAATGATAAACGTAATGAAATGAAACCACCATATATTGAAGCGTAACTATAGAATTTATCTAAAATACGTTTTATTTCTTCAGTATATAAAGTTCCATTAGTAGTAATAGATAAACAATGAACATGAATTCTTTTCTCAATAATAGTATCAATTATCTTTTCTAGAATAGCTGGTTTTAAAAACACTTCACCACCATTTAGATTTAAATTATCAATTTGAATTACTCTTCGAAAAGCTTTTGAAATTGTATAATCAGATAAATCTTCGTTTGTTGGTTCTCCTCTCATACAATGTTCACATGCAAAGTTACATGAAGTTGTAGTAAATAAATTTAGATTTTGAACAACGTAATAGTACTCATCAGTATTACCTTTCTTTTTTTTCTTATCTTTTGCCATATAATAAATCCCCTTTAGTGAGTGTTACTTTATCAAAATATGTTTATCTTGTCAAAAAAAAAGACTATTTTTAAATAATCTTTTATTTTCTAATAGTAGCATCACCATAATTACGAGAAGCTTCGTGTTTTAAATATTCAGCTTCTTTTTGTATTTCATCTAAAATTCTTTCTTTGGTCCATAACTTACTAGCTGGTAAATCAACAAACTCTGAAATATAAATTGATTGGTTAGGAATTTCTAATGAAGCCAAAGCGGCATCAATAAACTCAATCATCATTTCAGTATCATTATCATTTACAAAGAAATCATAACCCAACCAAGCTGGACCACCAGCTCTAACATCAACTGGGTCATTTTTGGCACATTCAACTACTAAGTGTGCACATTTATATAAAACATTATTTTCCATTTTGGTTCCTCCTGTTAATAGTGATATATTTTAACATATTATTAAAAAAAATAAATAGTTAATTAAAAAAAACATTCGATTGAATGTTTTTATTTTTGTGCTTGAACTGCTGTAATAGCAACAACTCCAACGATATCTTCAGTACTACAACCTCTTGATAAATCGTTTACTGGTTTTTTAATACCTTGAGTAACTGGACCATAAGCTTCAGCTTTAGCTAGTCTTTGAACTAATTTATAACCAATATTACCAGCATCTAAATCTGGGAAGATTAGAACGTTAGCTTTACCTGCTACTGGAGAGTTTGGAGCTTTTGATGAAGCAACGCTTGGAACGATTGCTGCATCTAATTGAAGTTCACCATCAATTGTATATTCTGGATATTGTTCTTTAGCAATTTTTACAGCTTCTACTACTTTGTCTACGTGTTCATGAGAAGCACTACCCATAGTTGAATGAGATAACATAGCAGTTATGGCTTTTTCACCAGTTAATGTTTCAAATGAAGCGCTTGATGAAGCAGCTATAGCAGCTAATTTTTCTGGGTCTGGGTTTTGTTCTAGTCCACAATCACCAAAGACAAATGTACCATTGTGACCATATTCACAGTTTGGAACAATCATTAAGAAGAATGTAGAAACTAATTTAGCATCTGGAGCTGTTTTTATTATTTGAAGAGCTGGACGCATTGTATTAGCTGTGGAATGGCATGCACCAGAAACAATACCATCTGCTAAACCTTTATGAACTAGCATACAAGCATAGTACATATAATCACCTAATAAAGTCTCACGAGCTTGTTCTGGTGTCATACCTTTAGCTTTTCTCAATTCATAGAATTCTGTAACTAATTCATCAGTTAATTCATTAGTAAAAGGATTGATAATAGTAATTCCTTCTAAATTGATATTATCTTCTTTAGCTAATGAAGATATTTCATCTTCTTTACCTATTAAAATTATTTCTGCTATATTTTCTTCATGACAAATACTTGCTGCATTTAATACTCTTTTATCCATACTTTCTGGTAGGATTATTTTCTTTATATTATTTCTTGCTTTTTCTTTTATTGAATCTATAAAATTCATAATTAACCTTCTTTCTCAAATATTATATTATTTTTTACTATTTAAAAAAAGTGTAATTTACACTTTTTTAATTATTTCCGTTCATATATTCAGTATAAAATTCAACCATAGAGGAATATAAGTAACTTACGATACTTTTAATTTCTTCGACTCTAGGTAATAATAAAGAATAATTGTTAGGTGTATAGTCTCTTCTATCTACTTGAGTTTTATATTTATTGATAGTAGCATCATAAAATACTGGGACCACTTTATTTTTATTTAAGTAATCGATTACATCAGTACGAGGATCTGTTATCTTAATTGATTTTTTGACAGTAGCTAGATAGTCATCTTGTTGTGGTTGTTCAACTAATTTAACACCTACTGGCAAGTTCAAATAATTGTTGATATTGTCTTCTGTTGGAGAATATAATTCAAATGAAAAATGTTCTTCACAAGTTCCATCGATATTAGTTACAATACCAGTTGTTCTTATAACAGCATTATCAATTTGAAATTCATCTCTTTTAATTTGACTTATACAAAAAAATCTTGTTTCAATATCTCTAATAGTTTCGTAATAAATATCGTTATTGGATACTTCAACAGTAGTATGTTCACTTTCATATTTTACAGATAAATTTTTAGGTGTGATATCAATTATATAAGAACCTACTTCAACTATATATTTTCTTTCTTTTAGACATTCTCTTAGTAATTGATATAATGATTTCTTTACTTGTGTTTTATCGATAGCTGTTTTTTCTTCATCACTTGAATATAAGTATTTCTTTAAATCTAAAATTCTGTTTTCTATTTCTTTTGACATATTAAATCACCCTTTTATTATGTTAATTATAACATGTATGGGTGATTATTTTATATAAAATTATTTTATTAGTTTATTTCCAAGATTATTGAAAGATGTTTCGACTGCTTCAGAAAGGATTACTCGGTTAAAACCGAAATCATTATAACCGATAGTACAAGTAGTTAAATAATCCATACTAGGTAAAGCATATGTGTAGTTAGGATTCATTATATAAATTAGACCTTTTATAATTTGACCATCTAGATAGACATCAAAATATTCTTTTGTATAAAATGTAGGATAACCTTCGTACCAATCTAAATTATGTTCATCAAATTCAGTTATTTCAAAAATACCAAGTGGAACTATAGAATGTTCAGATGGTTCAATGGTTAAAAAGCCGACATTACTCTTGCCTTTAAAGACTAGACGATAATCATTAATTAAAGTCTTGCCTACTAGTTTAGCAGTAGGACAACGCTTTTGCATTTGATTTAAATTTAAATTACTACCATATGCTAAATAATACTTTTTCATACACAACTCCTCAAATTAAGCAAATCAAGTTGTAGTTGTTTCTTATTATAAGTAAATTCTTATTTTTGTCAAAAAAAAGAAGCTATTTTGCTTCTACAATTAGTTTTATTGCTGTTTTTTCTTTGCCGTCTATTTCGATATCAGTAAATGCAGGAGTGCAAACTAGGTTAACGCCACTTGGAGAAATATAGCCACGAGCAATTGAAACTGCTTTTACTGCTTGATTTAGAGCTCCTGCTCCTACTGTTTGTAATTCAACTATTCCTTTTTCTCTAAATATATTAGCAATAGCTCCAGCTACTTTACTAGGATTTGATTTACTTGATACTTTTAATATTTCCATAATTATTTCCTCTCTTTCAATTTAAATATATGAAATAATAAAAAAAATAGTACTTTTCTTTTTTATAAATAAGTATTTTTTGGATATTAATACTATGTTATAATTTTTTTAGAAAGGAGAAAAAGGAAAGATGTCAAAAAAAGAAAAAGTATTAGTATTTACTAATATAATAACTGTAATACTATTAATTGCTTTAGGAGGAGTTTTAGTTTTTTCTAAAGATAAAGAAGAAACTAAGAAAGATGAGGTACAAGAATGTACTGATGTTAAAGAAACTAAGATTGAAGGTAAACTAATTTATTCAAATTATAGTGAAGATAATAAAATTTATTTAAAAACAGATAATACTCTTGAATTAATTAGTAAAGATTTAGGTAATAAAGTAATCGCTGAAAAAGTTAATAAAACTTATGATATTCAAGTTGGTCAAAGTGATGTTTGTGAAGGTAATAGATGGATTGTTGCTCTTACTGATGATAACCAATTTATTGCAATAAGTATTGACGCTATGTCTTGTGGTGATGAAATTAAAACTTTAAATGTTTCAGACGAAATGGCTAAGTTAGAATTAAATGATACTATAGCTATCTATACTACAGAAACATTTACTAATCAATTTGAGCCAACTGCATTTAAAGTTTTTGCGTTAAATGAAGATGGTGAATCTACTGAAATAACTAGTATTTTCGAAAATTAAAAAACTACTGAAAAGTAGTTTTTTTATGAAATAAAAAAAGAGGAATTATTTCCTCTTATTTTGATGATTCTTCTACTGCTACAGCGATTGAAACTGTTGCTCCTACCATAGGGTTGTTACCCATACCGATAAGTCCCATCATTTCTACGTGTGCAGGTACTGAAGATGAACCAGCGAATTGTGCATCACTATGCATTCTTCCCATTGTATCAGTCATACCATATGAAGCAGGACCTGCTGCCATATTGTCTGGGTGAAGAGTTCTTCCTGTTCCCCCACCTGATGCTACTGAGAAGTATTTCTTACCTAGTTCAATACATTCTTTTTTGTAAGTACCAGCTACTGGATGTTGGAAACGTGTTGGATTAGTTGAGTTACCAGTGATTGATACGTCAACACCTTCCATATGCATGATTGCTACACCTTCTCTAACATCGTTAGCACCATAACATCTTACTTTGCTTCTTTCACCATCTGAGTAAGCGATTTCTTTTACAACACTAACTTTACCAGTGAAGAAATCGAATTCAGTTTGAACATATGTGAATCCATTGATTCTTGAGATAACTTGTGCTGCGTCTTTACCAAGACCATTTAAGATAACTCTTAGTGGTTCTTTTCTTACTTTGTTAGCACTTTTAGCAATACCAATTGCTCCTTCTGCTGCAGCGAATGATTCGTGTCCAGCTAGGAATGCAAAACATTTAGTTTCTTCTGATAATAGCATAGAAGCTAAATTACCATGACCTAACCCTACTTTACGATCATCTGCTACTGAACCAGGGATACAGAAAGCTTGTAAACCTTCTCCGATTGCTTTAGCAGCATCAGCAGCTTTAGTTCTACCACTTTTAATAGCGATTGCTGCTCCTAATGTATAAGCCCAACATGCATTTTCAAAACAAATTGGTTGAACTCCTTTTACTATTTCATATGGGTCAAAACCTTTTTCAATACAAATATTTCTTGCATCGTCAAAATCTTTAATACCATATTTATCCATTACAGGTTGGATTTGACCTATTCTTCTATCATAACTTTCAAATAATGCCATAATTAAATCCTCCCTTACTCTTTTCTAGGATCTATCTTTTTAACAGCTTCGTCGAATCTTCCGTAAGTTCCACTTGCTTTTTCGATAGCTTCCATTGGATCAATACCAGCTTTGATATTTTCCATCATTTTTCCTAGATTAACATATTTGTAACCGATTATTTGGTCATCTTTGTCTAGACCAACTTCTACTATATATCCTTCAGCTAATTCTAGATATCTAGGTCCTTTAACTTTAGTACTATAAATTGTACCAACTTGAGAACGATGTCCTTTACCTAAATCTTCTAGACCAGCACCGATAGATAATCCACCTTCTGAGAATGCTGATTGACTACGGCCATAAACTATTTGTAAGAATAATTCTCTCATAGCTGTATTAATAGCATCACATACTAGGTCTGTATTTAAAGCTTCTAAGATTGTTTTTCCTACTAATATTTCTCCTGCCATAGCAGCACTATGAGTCATACCAGAACATCCTAGAGTTTCTACTAGCGCTTCCTCTATTATTCCTTCTTTAATATTTAATGTTAGTTTACATGCACCTTGTTGTGGAGCACACCATCCAATACCATGAGTAAGACCAGAAATGTCTTTTATCTCTTTAGCTTGAACCCATTTTCCTTCTTCAGGAATTGGAGCTGGTCCATGGTCTACACCTTTTGCAACTTTGCACATATTTTCTACTTCTTTTGTGTATATCATTTCGTACCCTCCTACACGTTAATATTATAGCACTAGGCATTTAAAAAAGGAATGAAATTCATCCCTTTTTTACTCATTTATTGCATATCTTTCTTGAATGTCACTTGTTAGTGTTTTTAAGGTTTCTTTTATAAATAGTAATTCTTTTTCTGTTTCGACAGGAAGAAGTTTTTCTCCATCTTTCATAACAGAATAACATTTGATATTTCCTTTGTAGTCTTTAGTGTAATCTGTGTATGTAATATATTCTTTGTTAGTGTCGTTTGAGATAAATGTGAAGATAACATCAAATGTTTTTTCTTCGCCTAAATCATTTTTTATTGTAATTGTTTCTTGCATATCATTACCTCCTTGCGTACATTGCTGCTGAAGCATTGTCTTTACCTGCGGCGATGCGACCGTTATAGAATTCATCAGCTCCTTGGCGACGAATAGCGTCTAAGTTAATTGCTTCATCAACGAGCATCTTTGTTACTAAATCTTTCGGAGCTTGAGAAGAAATAATTCTTATTTTCTCTTGACTCAATAAGTCTGTTACACCATCAGAGAAAAGTAATAATCTATCATAACTATTATTTGGTGTTAGAAGGGTTTGAATACGATGCCCTTCTAATTCATCTCCCATACATCTAAATATTTGGTTGTTAAGTTTATTAAATCTTAATTCATCTAGTTCTTCTGTTGTTACTTCATGTGGCTTTTTTGGTAATGGCCATACTCTAGATTCATCACGACTTAATAATCTTAGACGTCCTTGGAATACAGTGTATACTCGAGAGTCTCCAACACAAGATACTATAGTTTGTTCTTCAGTTACTATTGCTGATGCTAAAGTTGCTCCTGATTGAATTGATTTATACTGTGAATTATATGTTTGATATATTTGGTTACTTATTGAAGCTATTTTATCATTAAACAATTTTTGTAATTCCATATGATAATAGTAATAATCTTTTGGAAGTGATTGGAACCATTTAGCTAGTTCTTGAACGGTATATTGACTAGCTTTTTCTCCTAGTTCTACTCCACCCATACCATCAGAAACTACTAGTAGTTTAAAATCTGGATTTTCAGGATGAGTTAGAATTAAAACAGAATCTTCTTGATTTTTACGACGTTTACCAATATCTTGAGTAGCATATAAAGTCCCATCTAAACCATATTCATTTCTTTGATGCTTTAACTGGCTACCATTCATTACTTCTGTTAAACATTTATTAACAGCTTTTCTATTAACTTTAACTTCACGAGCTACATTGGCTTTTTCTCTATCTTCTCTTATTTTTTGAAATAAGTTTTGTTCTCCATATCCAGAAACATAAGTTGAACCTTTACCATATGCTTCTATGTACTGATGAACTCCCGCTTCTCTTTGATATTTTGTTTCAGCAATAGCATCTACTATTGCTAATAATGCATCTGAATCATCTAAGTAATGAATAACACTATTTACTTTAGGATTAGCAATTTTATAGATTGCTTTTTGAATTTCAGAGTAAGTTGGAAACACATCTAGTAAGTAGTCTCTTTTAGCACTAGCACTATTGCGTTTTTTCATTTCTTCGTCGTTATAATAAAAATGCATCATAGCATTATAATTTTTTATTACTTCTTCAAGAACAAATTCAAGAATATCTCGTTGACTAATGCTTCTCATCAGCTTTCTAGCATTGTTTTGTTTGGTATAGTGATTGAATCCTATTCCTTCGATATTTACTATATCAGCATATATTGTGCAATTTATTGTATTTGTAAAGTCTGGATGAGCTTGTAAAGTTTGTCTTATAGCATAATCTATTATTTGTGAAGTTTCCATATATTATCACCATTTTAATTTTATCACAAATAATTAAAAAAAGATATTCATTTGAATATCTTATTTTTCCCATCTAGCATAGATACCACATGGTAGAACCATTTGACTATCTTTCATAGGAATACCTATTTCATCACTTGATATTGTTCCTGGATATTTTTTGTTTACTGTTAGAGTAAGAACGTTTTCTAGTACTGTCATTGATAGACCTGCTGTATATGAGTTTATTAGGAATAGTAGTGGGTCGTCACTTAGGATTTGTGTACATAGTTCTACTAGTGGATATAGGTCTTTTTCGATATCCCATACTTCACCGTTAGCTCCTCTTCCAAATGATGGAGGGTCCATTAGGATGATGTCGTATTTGTTACCACGTCTTATTTCTCTATTTACGAATTTTACTACGTCATCTACTAGGAATCTGATTGGTCTATCTTGAAGACCGCATGATGCTACGTTTTCTTTAGCCCAGTCGACCATTCCGCGAGATGAGTCAACATGGACTACTTCGGCACCGGCAGCTAGAGCTGCACATGATGCTGCTCCTGTGTAAGCGAATAAGTTTAGTACTTTGACTGGTCTATTTGCTTTTTTAATAGTTTCTCTTATGAAATTCCAGTTGTAGGCCTGTTCTGGGAATAAACCTGTGTGTTTGAAACCCATTTGTTTGATATTGAAAGTTAAGTCTTTGTAGTGAACTTGCCATGTTTCTGGTAGTTTTGGGTTTATGGTTTCCCAGTGGCCTCCGCCTTTGTTACTTCTATGATATATAGCATCTACTTTATCCCAATATTCTGGATGTTCTTTATGATTCCATACTATTTGTGGATCTGGTCTTAATAGTTCTTTTCCATTCCAACTTTCTAATTTCATTCCTTCTGACATATCTAAAATTTGATATTCGTGAAAATCATTAACTAATTTCATTTAAATCACCAAGGTTATTATAACATTTTTTTCAAATAAAAAAAGCACATTAACTATGTGCTATTAAAGTTTTTGTTATTGGTTCAAATAATTCTAAGATTCCATTGATGAACATGAAGAAACCTAGAACGATTATTTGAGTTTCTACCCCGTAAGCTAGATTGATACTGGCTAGGATACCTGTTATTATGAATAGCCCTAAATTGATGGCACTATATTTCCACATTCTGTCTTTACGATCATGATAATAGTCAGCTTTTTTTAACTTAGTTAAAGACATTAAAATTATCCAAGTCATCATTAACATTGCTAATACTTTGGGTGAATCTGTTGGATTAAAAAATAAATGGGCAATTACTACTATTAGAGAAGCTATGCCACTATATAATCCCTCATAGTCTTTACTATCTAAAGTAAAAAAGAATTGAATAAAACTTAATATAGAATATGAACTAAAGATAATTAAACTTATCCATTTTAATTCTTTTATTCCAATTAGAGGTAAAATCAAAATAATTATTCCTATTAGGATAGTAATAAGAGCTATTATTGTATCTACTTTTTGTTTCTTTTTCATAGTATCACCTTTTAATCTTCTAAACATAGTTTTTCAAGTATTTTAGCTACACCATCGTTAGCAGCAGAATCTGTAATATAAGTTGCAGATTCTTTTAAAGTTGGATTGGCATTTTCAACAGCAACAGATGTTCCTACTACATCACACATGCAAATATCATCATAACCATTACCAATAGCGATTGCTCGTTCATTATCTATACCTAAATAATCTAATAGTTCAACTATACCTGTACTTTTGGCAGTATTTTCTAAAACTAAGTCGTGATAGTATTCTTTATTCTTTTCACGTTTTTCTTCAATTAATCCGATTGATGAATGAACTATTTTCAATGATGGGAATTTTTCTTTAAACATATTAGGTAAAACTAACATACGATCAAAGTTAGAACTAAGAATTACTAATTGATTTATTTTATTTTCTTTTAGAACTTCTTCTAAGTCTTCGAAATAGATTGCTGGTTCACTATTATACTTATAATCTTTGATATTAATATATCTTTTTTCTAAACTATTTAAGATGATAGTCATATTATGAGTAATACAATAATCATAGATTTTTCTGATGTCGTCGTTACTAATTGGTTTTGAAAAAATCTCTTTGCGTTCATGATAATTGTATACTTCAGCACCATTAGAAGAAATTGTAAATTCACTTAAACCAGCTTCAAGACTTTTTTCGATTGCATATTTAGCACTGCGTCCAGTATTTACAACAACTTTTATACCTTTTTCTTTTAACTTTTTCATTACTTCTTTTGTATATTCAGATACTTGGCCATTTGATGGATTTAAGGTATCGTCAATATCAACAAAAACAATATCATATTTATTCATATAAATCACCATTTCTTACATAATTCTATTATCACATATAATGTAAATGTATGTATATTGTATGTTAAATATTTTACTTTAATTTTACACAGTGCCTGTACTAGTTGAATTGACGTTTTGATTCAAAGTATGTAATTGTAATAAATGAAATGATACCTAAAATACTTAGTAAGTAAGCAATTGCTTTGTATGGAACATGGTATTCTATTTCAATAGAATGAAGTCCTTCGGTAATTGGAAAACCAATATATGCTTCATCGACTTTCTCATACTGAATACGTTCGTTATCTACCAAGATATTAAATCCGCTATCATAAGGGATTGTTATCATGAAGTAACTATCTTGAGATACTTCAATAGTTCCGATTATTTTGTCACCGCTTGTATTATTTGATTCGATAATAAAAGGATTGACATTCTTAGAACAGGTTTCAATATTAGCATAATCTAAAAGATAGAATTCAAAGTTATCAAAATAATACTGACCTTCTGTAAACGTGAATACTAAATTAGTTTGATTAGTTGAAGCTAACATATATTCTAAAGTATGAGATGATTTGGAGATAGTCTTAGAAATATTATTTATCTTAATAGTTTGATTATCTCGACTATTTTGAACATCAAATTTTATAAAGAGAATTTTATTTTGGTATTTCTCTGGTAGTTGGTAGTTTATTTCTATTTTATTTTGAGCGTTAATAAATACAGAGTCTTCTTTAGTGATGATATCTTCTTGATTAAACATTTCACTTAGCGATAAATTGATTTTCTTAGTAGTTGGAATGAAGTTGTTAGTTGATTCTGTATCAGTTATCACAACGTTAAGAAGTGCTTCTTGTTTAGCTAGAGAGTTTAATTTAGAAAAGTCTTCATAACTCATGATATTTGAAGTAGCAAAACCTAGTGGTAAGGTATTTTTGTTAACATATAATTTTAAAGTATCTATGCTATTTAGTTCTTGATAACCATGTAATGGATTATTTTCTGATATTAGATATTTATTATTATTTAGGATTAGAGATATTAGATTAGGTTGATTGGCTTGATTATATAAAATATCTTGATTAAATTCTTGATATAAATAGTTAGAATTATTAACATCGATTGTTGAACTATAATAATCTATCTTATTATAGATGGTGTTTTTGTTTTCTGTATCTATATATGTACGATATATGTTATTGTCTTTTATAGAGTAAAGAAGACTTTGAATGTTCTCTTGAGTAACTGAATAATTACTTGATTGAATGTTGATAAGTGAAGGATTTATCAACATAAGAAGTGATACTAAGATAATAAGAAGATATTTTTTAGAATATTTATAGTATAGAACGATTACTATTATAAGAAGTATTAATTGGATAAGGGAGAATGATTGGTTAGTAAGTAAAAGAATTAAAATACTTATAATAGTTAAAGAGATAGTTAGTTTATTGATACTAAGTTTATTTTTTAAAGTATTGGATAAGAAGTCACTTATTATAATTAGATATAATGGGATATAAGAGATTAGTGAATAATTATAAGTAATACTTAGAATAATTAAAGATACTAAGATTATAGTTAGTGTTATGTTTGTTTTGTCTTTTTTTAGATAGTTAATGATACTTGGAATAAGAATGAATAGTAAAGGAATACCTACTCTATTACTTAAAGATGATGTGATAGATGTTGTACCTGATAAAGTTATAATAGTTGGTATTAGAAGAATACTAGAACATAATAAAGCTACTATTATAGGAGATATAATAGATATTAATCTTTTGAAGAAAGATTTGAATGTTAAGGTATTCATATGTTTTAAGTAACGATATAAGCTATATATTAAGAGACAGATAATTCCGGAGATGCTTTGATAGAAGTTTGTTATTATCATAAGAAAGACAGAAATAGTAAGTAAGTGTCCTTTTTTCTCATCGAATACTTTATCGACACCATAAAAAGCCATTATCAAGAAGATAAGATAACTTGGTAATAGTGAACTATAATTAACATTTAAAATTATTGAAGATATCATGAATGTTAAAGACATAAGAAAACATATTTCACTAGAATATTTCTTTTTATGAAAGAATCTATATATTAAGATAATACTTATTATAGAGGAGATAATTATAATAATAGTTAGATATACTTTAATACTTAGAAATGGTAATAGATAAGATATTAAGGTGATTGGACTTAGTAAGCCATATTCTGCTATGTAGTATATGTTTTGACCATTTCCTAGGTTAAATAGAAAGTCTGGGAATAAGTCGAAGTTACTATAATATAGGGTTCTTAAGTTATCTATTATAGATATTTCTTTAGTAAATTGAGATGATAAGTATGAGTAATTACTATTATAGATTGTAATTATAGTAAGAAGAAATACTATTATAGTTAAGATTATATATATTAGATCTTGTTTATTATATTTCTTCATGTAGTTCACCCCACTTTCTATAAGGGATTAAGTCTTCATATGGGATGATATGAGAATAATTATCTATTAAGTAGTCTTTACTATTATAATTAGATAATAATTTATATTTAGTTTGTAATTGATTATTATCTATTTTTAATAAGTAATCATAGTAATTAGATATTGTTGTTTTAGAGTGATATTCTTGAAAATAATATAATATATCTTTATTAGAAGTATTTTCTGTTACTATTTCATTAATTAATTTATGATGGATGTTACCATATTCACCATTAGGATTGTGAGTTATTATAGTAGTCCATCTTTTAGTACTAAGGATTTTTTGAATATCTTTAGTTATATCTGATTTATAAGTATTCCAATTTAGACGAGTATCATCGTTATATTCAGGGTATTCTAGAGTAAGATATAAATCATTAGTATAGTTGATATTCTTGATGAATTCAGTTGTTTCTTGGTTGTTAGTACATGAGATACATACTACTAAACAATTATCGTTTTGTAATTTAGTTAAACTCCATAAAGTCTCATCAGAAGGATGAGATACTATTATAAGAGTGTCAACATTAAATAAGTTTAATTTAGTTATATCTCTTTGTAGTTGGTGTTTACTATTATAATAAGAGATACTTATTATAGTGATAGAAAAAACTATTATAATAAGTAAAAATAAATAATATGGATATTTCTTGAATAGTCTTTTCATATAATCCTCCCCTGAATATAAGAATATATATAATTTGATGATACTCTAATAAAATTAAGTTGTCAAATGACTTTGTTTTTACTTGTCAAAAGCTTTATTTTTTTTATGATATGTGGTATAAGTAAGACACTAAAAAAGAAATGAAAAGGAGTGATATTATGGAATTAGAAAATTTAAAAGAATTATTAGTTAATAAGAAGTTAGCTGATGTTAAAAAAATATACGAAGAAATGAATGAGTATGATATCGCCTCCTTAATAGAAGAATTGCCTGAGGACTTGATTATACAGGCATTTAGATTATTGCCGAAAAATAAAGCTGTTGATGTTTTTGTAAACATGGATGATGAAGTACAAAGAGATTTAATTGCTGATTTAACTAAAAAAGAAGCAAAAGCTATTATAGAAGAGATGTTTACTGATGATGCGGTTGATTTATTTGAAGAAATGCCTGCTATGTTGGTTACTTCTCTACTAGGTAGTGTTGATAAAGAAACAAGAAATGATATAAATAGATTACTTAAGTATCCAGAGAATAGTGCTGGTAGTTTGATGGCAGTTGAATATATTCATTTAAAGAAAGGTCTTACTATAAAAGAGTCTATTGAGAGAATTAGAAAACAAGCAGATGATTTTGTTTCTTATGATTCTTGTTTTGTTACAGATAGAGAAAGAAAATTACTTGGTCATGTTACTGTAAAAGATTTACTTATAAATGATCCTGAAACTATGATAGATGATATTATGATTGAAACTGAACATAGTATTAATACTTTGATGGATCAAGAAGATGTTGCAAAGATGTTCCAAGACTATGACTACTCTACTTTACCTGTTGTAGATTCTGAAAATAGATTAGTTGGAGTTATTACTATCGATGATATCGTAGATATTATGGAAGAAGAAGCTACTGAAGATATTGAGAAAATGGCTGGTATGGTTCCAACTGAGAAACCTTATTTAAAACAAAATTTATTAGATATCTATAAAAGTAGAATGCCTTGGTTATTATTCTTGATGATAAGTTCAACGTTTACTAGTGGAATTATTTCTAGTTTTGAAGGTGCTTTAGCTAGTTGTGCTATTTTAACAGCATTTATGCCAATGGTAATGGGAACTGGTGGTAATGCTGGAGGACAATCAAGTGTTACTATAATACGTGCATTATCTTTGGATGAAGTACAATTTAAAGATACTTGGAGAGTTTTATTTAAGGAATTTATAATTGGTGTTATTTGTGGTCTTACTTTGGCAGTATGTAATTTTTTTAAATTAATATTGTTTGGTAAAGTTACTAAGATGGTGGCTTTTGTAGTTTGTTTATCTTTATTCTTAACAGTAATGTTAGCTAAAGTTATTGGAGCTATACTTCCTATCTTAGCAGATAAACTTCATTTGGATCCTGCGGTTATGGCTAATCCAATTATTACAACTATTGTAGATGCTGGTTCATTACTTGTATATTTCCAAGTAGCTAGTATGCTATTGGGATTATAAAAAATATCTAGTGTGTGCTAGATATTTTTGTTTGGTTAATTTAATAAGTTATTTATTTCTTCTTCACTTAAACCTTTGTTGCGCATTTTATTCTTTATTTCCTCGATGCCTTGATTGCGTCCTTGTTCTATACCTCGTTCGATTCCTTGTTCAATACCTTGCTCTAGTCCTTCAGCTTTTCCTTGTGCCAATCCTTCGGCTCTTCCTTTTGCTAGTCCTTCAGCCCTAGCGTCACGTTCAACTTCTTTATGTAATGCTTCGATGTATTCTTCGTAATTATAGGTTGGAAGATTTTCATTTATAACAAAGTTTTTTAAATTTTCCATAACACTTTTCCTCTCTTTATTTCCTTTTATATACTTTTCCATTTCTTCGAAGCTTTGACTCATAAACATTGCAAAATCTAAGTATATTTCATTGTTATCATAACACAATTCTTTCATTCTTGGTAAATAAACATCGTGAATTTTTATACTTTTATTTTCTAACTTATTCTTAATATCGTATAACTTATAGTCTGCTATAGCAATATCTTTGATTTCATGATAGAAGCCATTTAAATTGACTTGTTCAACGTGGATGTCATTAAGATACCGTTCTTCTTTAGAACCTGAATAGAATTCTCCAGCTATTTTAAAAAGATAACTTATATTTTTGTTAGCTGTTATTTTTTTGTTTATTGGATTTAATTCGATATTAATCTTATGTAATTTATCTTTGGATTCTAATAGAATGTCTACTTTATTGGCAATACTTTTACTAGATTCAATTGGTAATTCGTTTGATATAATCGAGAAATCTTTTACATCAAATCCAACTACATAAGATATTATTCTGTTTAAATATTCCATTGTACTATCATCTCCTTTACTCCATAATGTTTTAAAAACTATATCTTGCATAGGTGATATAAAACCTTTAAGTTTGTCTTTTTTATTTATGGCAAACATCTCCTTTCACCCTATATTTACTCCCTCTATGATGTGATTTCCTTTTTTTATATAAAAAAATATCTAGATTATCTAGATATTTTTGTTTTTCTTAATGATTTAATTGATTCTTGTTTTACTTTTTGTTCTACTTCATTAAAAGAATACATCGGAGCTAGGGAGATGTCTAATCTTACTCCTTTATCACGATAGTTCTTTATGTTAGCAGCTAACCAGTCAAAAGCTAGTTCTTTTAAAGTAGCAATGTCGTCGGCAAAACCTTCATAGTCTAAAGACATAATTTCTTTAATCAAATTACTAACTTTTAGAACGAATTCATCTTCTTCTATTAGAGAAATATAATCGTTATTTAATCCACCGATTAGTTCTCCATTAAGTAGTCTTTCGTTATTAGATTGGTATCTGAAGAAACTTATTTTTTGACTAGCAGATGTTCTTATTTCTAAAAATCTTTCTAGAAGATTAGTAGGAACTTCTGGTTTTGTTCCTTTTATAGCTAGAGAATTTTCATAGATTTCAATCCAATCAATTAGAATGTCTTTTAATGAATTAATATCTTCTTCATAGTTTGGATATTTACAAGCATTTATTTCTCTTAGTAATGATGAAATCATTGATCTAAAATCATAATTTAATTCTTCTTGGTCAGGTTGATTTACTTGGTAACCTAATTCTTCAAGATTAGTAGTTAATCTTTCTCTAATAGAAGTTGCCATACGAGCACCTTTTTTAGTCATATGAGCACCGGTTGCAGCGATAGTAAAACCTGTTACTGCTAGGAAACCTCCACTAGCTAAGATAAGATTATTAGGAATGTTTACATCTTTTACAACAGAAGCAAACATTGTAGTAGCGAATATTATTGCTACAGGACAACTTGATAAGACAGCTGCTCCTAATAGTTGGTATTCACCACAATCAGTATTTAAATTACCTGATTTATCATAGTACTTTTTAGCACAATATACTTTTCTATTCATTTTTTTAGGATTTTCTAACATACTAGTTAGTAAATCTATTTTATCTTTTAAGTCAAGTGTTTCAATATTTTCGCCATGAGTTATTTTCACTAACGAGTCACTTGATTTGTTTTTTGACATTATTATCCTTCTTTCATAAGATAATTTTAGAATGACAGATTAGTAAAGTCAAATAACAAAAATGTATCTTAGCATAAGTTTTTTTTATATAAAAAAAGAATTAACTAATGTTAATTCTTAATTAGTGAATTACCTGTCATTTCTTCTGGAATTGGTAAACCAAGAAGTTCTAACATAGTTGGAGCTATATCTGCTAATTTTCCATTATTTAGTTTGATTCCTTCTTTAGTAATGATACATGGTACAGGGTTTGTTGTATGTGATGTTACTGTTTTTTTATCTTCATCCCACATCATATCGCAGTTACCGTGATCAGCTATGATAATTAGAGTTCCATCTAGTTCTTCAACTTTTTGATATATTTTAGCTAGGCATTTGTCCATGTCTTCAACGGCTTGTTTTGCTGCTTCGTATACACCAGTATGTCCTACCATATCACCGTTAGCTAGGTTCATTATTGTTACATCGAAATTAGCAACTTCATTTAAGAAGTTCTCTGTTACTTCATAAACACTCATTTCTGGTTTTAAGTCATATGTAGCAACTTTTGGTGATGGTATTAGAATCTTTTTCATATCTGGATATTCTACTTCTTTTCCACCATCAAAGAAGAATGTTACGTGTGGATATTTTTCTGTTTCAGCTATTCTTAATTGACTGATGCCATTATTATGAAGATAGTCTACTAAGATGTTTTTTAAATCTAAGTCTTCGAAAGCACGAGGTGCTAGAACTGTTTCTGTTACTGGGTACATAGTGAGAACTTTTAAATTAGCGAAGTGTTTTACTTCTAAGCCTTTGGCATTAGCATCTGCTTCGTAAGCAGTTGGATTTGATAGTAATGTAAACATTTCTCTTATTCTGTCTTTTCTGAAGTTGAATGTTATTATACCATCATTATCTTGTAATGGAGTTTTATCTATGATACCTGGAATTACGAATTCATCATATACTTCTTTATTATAGTTTTCTTCAATTAGTTCTTTGTAATTATTATATACTGGGCCTTCACCATATACTAGGGCATCGTATGCTAGTTTTAATCTATCATAGTTATTATCTCTATCCATACCATAGTATCTACCTGATATGATGTTTATTTTACCGATACCTAGTTCATTTATTTTTTCATTTAGTTGATCTAAGTAAGTTAGAGCACTTTTTTCGTAAGTGTCTCTACCATCTAAGCAGATGTCTAGAACAACATTGTCAATGTTGTTAGCTTTGCACATTTCTAGTAAGCCGAATAGATGCTTAATGTGAGAATGTACTCCACCGTCTGAAAGTAAACCGAATAAATGTAAGTTAGAATTATTTTCTTTTACGTGGTTTAATACTTCTAATATTTTTTCGTTTTGTAAAATACTACCGTTTTCGATAGATGAAGATATTGCTTCTAATGGTTGCATTGCAACACGGCCTGAACCTAAGTTCATATGTCCTACTTCACTTGTTCCCATTTGGCCTTCTGGTAAACCTACTGAAGGACCACTAGCTTCTAGGATAGAATTAGGGTATTTGTTAAATAACATGTCTAATGTTGGTTTATTAGCATTAGCGAATGCGTTACCATCTTTTTCTTCTCTTATTCCGCATCCATCTAATATACATAGTACTAATGGTTTTGTCATATATTGTCACTCTTTTCTACGTATATTATTTTAACATAGTTAAGATATTTTGGTATATAAAAAGAATTAGATTCGGTCTAATTCTTTGGAAATTTCTTCTTTTGATATTCCTTTACCGATGAATACTATTTTTACCATTTTATCGCCATAGAATGGGTCCCATTCTTTTTGAACTTCTGGGTTTTGTTCTAGTATTTCTTTTTGAACGTGTGGCGGTTCATCAGCTAACCATGGTCCAGCTGGTGTTAGGTCTTTTAAGGAACCAGCTTGTTCGAACATGTATGACATTTCTTTTTCATCATTGAAGTATGTTATTCCTTTGGCTCTAATTATTTTTTTAGGCCAAGGTTTTCCAATGTATTCTAGGAATTTTTTTCTATCCATTGGTTCTCTTCTATAATAAACGAAGGTGTTTATGCCGTATTCTGCTACGTGGTCATGACCATCTTCGTGATGGTGGCCACAATGACATTCGTGGCCGTCCTCATGATGGTGTCCGCAATGACATTCATGATCTTCTTCATCATGGTGACAGTGACATTCATGTTCTTCCTCATCTTCATCATGATGACAATGTCCACAGCAGTGATGTTCTTCTTCCTCTTCTTCGTTGATATCGAATTCATCTATTTCTTTATACCATCCGCTAGATGTTGCGATATTTTCGAAATCAAATGATTTAGTTTCTAAGATTTCTTTTAATTCTACTTTAGCATAGTTTGTTTCAATTATCTTAGCAGCTGGTGCTAATGCATTTAGAACGTCTTTTACACTTGATAATTCTTCTTTTGTTACTTCGTCTACTTTGTTAAGAATTATAGTGTTACAGAACTCTATTTGTTCTATTATAAGTTTTGTTATATCGTCACTACTATCATTTAATAGTTCTTCGCCACTAGCAAATTCATCTTTTAATCTTTTAGCATCTACTACTGAAGTTATAGAATCTAGATAACAAAGTTTTGGCATATTGTAATCAACATAGGCATCTTCTAGAGCACAGATAGTTTGAGCTATTGGAATTGGTTCACAAATACCACTTGCTTCAATAATAATATAATCGAATTTTTCTGTTTCTATAATATCTTGTAATTGTTCTAATAAATCAGTGTTTAAAGTACAGCAGATACAACCATTTTGTAGTGCTACTAAAGAATCATCTTTACCACTTACTACGCCGCCTTTTTGAATTAAGTCAGCATCGATATTTACTTCACCAATATCATTTACGATTACAGCTATTTTATATCCTTCTTGGTTATTTAAAATATGGTTTAGTAGTGTTGTTTTTCCACTACCTAGATATCCTGTTATTAATGTTATAGGTATACTTTTTGTCATAATAATCTCCCTCTTTACTTGTTTATTATAGTATTTTTTCTTATTATAAACAATAGAAAAGAAGAACTAAAATTTAGTTCTTCTTTTTTGCATCTTGACATCTACTATTAAGTTCTTCTTCTATAGTACGATTTGTTTCTTTTAAGTTTTTCTTCATTAGTTTTTCCATTTCTTTGTAAAGTTTTTCATTGGCTACTGCTAAGTCTTCATCTTTACCTACTTTGAATGGTTTACCTACTCTAAACATTAAGTTTTTACTTCTAAATTTGTAATCTCCTGTTAAACCACATGGAACAATAGTTGCTCCTGTTTTTTGAGCCATTGATACTGTACCAAATTTAAAGTCTAATAAGAATTTATCATTTGTTTTGTTACGAGTACCTTCTGGGAATAGACCAACTGCTCCATCTAGTTCAAGAACTTCTAGAGCTGATGCTTTGGCAGCATCATCATGGATTGATCTATCTACTGGGATACAACCAGCTAGTTTGAAGAACCAAGCATGCTTACCATCGAAGTATTCTTTTTTCGCCATGTATCTAATTGGTCTTTTAGTAGCCATTATTACAAAGCATTGATCAAATACGTGTTTATGATTACATACTAATAAAATTGGTCCTTCTTTAGGGATTGCTTCTTTATTAATTATTTTAGGATTATAGTACACTTTAAATATTAATCTTAATAGTGGAGAGAATATTTTAAAAGCTGTTTCGTGTTTTCTCTTATTTTTTGCCATAACGTTCCTCCGCTCTTGCTTCAGCATTTTCTTGTTGTAGTTTTCTAAAGTCTACTTTACCTATCATAGTTTTTGGTAGACTCTTTCTAAATTCAAATTCTTTTGGAATAGAATATGCTGCTAAGTTTTTCTTACATAAATCAGCAAGTTCTTCTCTTAATTTAGGAGTGTCTTTATAACCTTTTTTTAAAGCAATATATACTTTAGGTACTTCTACTTTATAAGGATGTGGAACTCCGATAACTGAGCAGTCTACTACTGCTTCATGTCTTTCGATTACTTCTTCTATTTGAGAAGGATATACGTTGTAACCAGATGTTACTATCATACGTTTTAATCTTTGTTTATAAGTTATATAACCATCTTTATCCATTGAAGCAATGTCACCACTATGTAACCAAACGTTACCATCTTTATGAATGTGTAATGCTTCATTAGTTTCTTTTTCATTATTGTAATAACCTAACATAACAGTAGGTCCACAGATACATAATTCACCATCTTCATCGATACCTACTTCTTCATCAGTACCAGGTTTTACTACTTTCATGTAATTGCCTGGGAATGGGATTCCTATTGTACCTGGACGAGATGCGTATTTTTGGTCTAAACAAACGGCAGCTACAGCTTCTGTCATACCATAACCTTGAAGAATGTTAGCATTAGCTCCGTGTTCATGTAGAAAATCATTTATTTTCTTAATACGAGCTTTGTTTAATGTGTCTCCACCAGATATGACATATTTTAAGTGAGACAAGTTAACATCTTTCATACGTTCATTAGTAGTTAGAGCTTCAAATAATGTAGGAACTCCTACTAAGACAGTTGGTTTATACTTAGTTATTAGTTTATCAAATTCACTTGCTTTAAATTGAGGTATTAAAACGACTTTAGCACCAAATGATAAAACGTCATTAATACTTACTGATAAACCAAAGCCATGGAAGATAGGCATTATTGCTAATATAGTATCTCCTGGAGTAATATCTTTTAAGACTGTGTGTACTTGTTCAACAGCAGCGTTAAAGTTACCATTAGATAAAACAATACCTTTTGGAGTACCAGTTGTTCCTCCACTATGAAGGATTACTGCTGGAGTATCTCTTTTAGTTATTTCTGCTACTTTATCTTTAGAATAATTTTCACCATATTCGATGAAGTCTCTCCAATACATAAAGTCTTTATTATTCTTTCTTGGTTTTTCTACTTTATATCCTTGAGTTACTTCGTATCCTACTTTTAAATAAAGAGGCATTGAATCTTTAGCAGATATTATGATAGTCTTATATACTTCAGTATCATCTAAGATATTTTTTATTTTTGAATATGTGATATCCATAGCTACTAACATAGCTGTAGAATATCTTTGAAGAGCTTCTTTTATTTCATTTTCTGCCGATAATGGATGAACCATATTAGCTACTGCTCCTATTTTATTTAGGGCATAGAATGAAATGATTGCTTCAGGTGTATTAGCAGAAAGGATTGTTACAACGTCTCCTCTTCTTACCCCTTGGCAACGGAAAGCGCGAGCGCATTTATCAATACGTCTAAAGAAATCTTGGAAAGTAATTTTTGTACCATAGTACTCTAATGCTACATTATCTTTATAATTTCCTTCTAGAGATTTATTTTTTAATAATTGATATATTGATATATTAGGAACATCTAAGTTCATTACTTTTTTATTATAATATTTAGCCCATCTAGCATTTGGTTTCTTTTTTAAGCCGATAAGACTCCAAAATTTCATATCTAAAATACTCATATATTAATTCCTCTTTTCTTCTAACTTAGTTGCTACTATTTTCATAAGATGTTCATTTTCTTTAGTTAGATTGTCACTTTTTATTTTTATTGGTTTTAAGAACTCAATTGTTACACTTTTTTTAAATGGTTTATATTGACCGGTTATAATGAATGGAATAATTTGACTGTCAGTTTCTTTAGCCATTTTTACAGCACCTATTTTGAAAGGCATGATGATGTCGTCTGTTCTATTTATTGTTCCTTCGGGGAAGATACCTATTAATTTATCTTCTTGTAAAGTGTTTATAGCACTTTTTAATGCACCTTTATCATGGATAGAACGATTTACTGGGATGATTCCCATTGCTTTAAATATAGGTCCTAAAATACCTTTTGTTAAAGAGTCTTTAGCAAGATAATGAATTACTCTTTTAGTACTACTAATTAATAATACACAATCGAAATTGTTTGTATGATTACCTGCTAGTACGAAGCGACCACTTTTAGGAATGTTTTCTAGACCAATATATGTTGGTCTAAAAACAAGACGAACAAATAAATTTATAATTGGTCTTACTATACGATATAAAAGTGGTTCTTTCATAGTTAGTCCTCCTTATAGGCATCAATAGTAAATATTATACTGAATCCACCTAGCTTGTTATTTTCAGCTTTAATTGTACCGTTATGTGATTCAACTATCTCTTTACAAATAGAAAGACCTAAACCACTTATCTTTCTACTCTTATCAGTAGTATATAGCGGTTCAAATATCTTTTGCAAGTCTTCTTTACATCCAGCACCATTATCTGCTATCTCAAATTTAATTTTACCAGATTTTTGTTCATTTATGTTAATATTTAGTATTTTTTTATCTTTATCAAAATGTCTGATACTATTTGTAATGGTATTACTGAAGATTCTTTTGAACTTAGATAAGTCGACAGCAATAAGAAGATTAGGACAATTAGTACGAACTTTGAAGTCGATATCTTTTTCTTTTAAGTCTTCTTTATAATAGTCATTTAAATAATCAACTAAATGATTAATAGATATTTTTTCTACTTTAGATGGATCTTTGATATTACAACTTAGATAGTCATCAAATTCTTCAACTATTTCTTTCATAACTAATGATTTATTATGAATAGTAGAAGCATATTTTAATTTTGTTTTGTCTGGTAAATTTTCATTATTTAATAAAAGTTCTGAATATCCTAAGATACTTGTTAAAGGAGTTTTTATGTCATGCGAAATAGAAGCTATTATTCGATTTTGTTTAGCTTTTTCTTCTTCTAATTCTGATACTAAATTAACAAAGTCATTTTGAAGATTATCGATACCGCCACGAACTTTACGTTTTTTAGGTAAGATACCTAGTTTATAATTAGAGAAATCTCTTGATAGTTGAGCTAATGGATCAAGAATTTTACTATTAGCTCCAAGGACTCCGGTACAGCCAAGGATGGCGATTATGATAAATTCAAAAGCAAAGAAATCTAAGATAGCGTTAGCACTTATTATATCTTGTTTTTGACTGACTGTTAAAAGGTATATGGTATTATCTTTTTCAACTATTTCAGAGACAACGATGTTACTACCTGGTTTTTTAGATTCTTTATATGTATATGTTTCAATTATTTCGTTGTTCTTATTACTTATTTCGATCTTAATATTTTGGGTTTCTGCATATTCTTTTAGAGATTTATCTATGTCTTCTTCAGTAGCAATTTTTTGACTTATAATTTCTATTTCTTTACTTAATTCGTTACGTACTTCGGTATGATGATTATTTACTTCATGATTTAAATGAATTGTATAATAACCACCAATTAATAATAAGTTAAAAAGGACGATTAAAACAACACCAATTATAAAGCCTTTTCTTAAAGTTATTTTATTCTTTAGAGAATTAAACATTGTCTTTTACCTTTACAAATTTATATCCTAAGCCCCAGATAGTAATTATATATTTTTCTTCTTGATCTAATTTTTTTCTAAGACTTTTTATATTAACTGCAACTGTTCCAATATCACCATATTCTGTTTTCCATACAGAGTTATAGATTTGTTCTTTAGATAGAACGTTTCCGGCGTTGGACATTAAGTATGATAATAATTCAAATTCTTTGGTTGATAGTGTTATTAATTCATCATTTTTCTTTACTTCATAACTTTCTTTATTTATTTCAATTTCACCTATTCTAATTATATTATTAGGTGCTTTACTAGTACGATTATCACGACGAATATGAGCTTTTACTCTTGCTACTAATTCTTCAATTACGAAAGGTTTTGTTATGTAGTCATCAGCACCGATTTCAAAGCCTAATAATTTATCTAGAGTTTGATTCTTAGCTGTTACAAATATAATTGGGCAAGATACTGTTTCTCTAATTTTACTACATGTTTCGATACCAGAAATATTAGGCATCATTACATCAAGTAAGATTAAATCATATGAAGTATTGTTTATTTCTTCAATAGCTGAATATCCATCATTTTTTATTGTAGTATCAAAACCAGCATCTGTTAGGACATCACTAATTAATTCAGCGATATCTTGTTCATCATCTACTATTAAAATTTTTGCCATATTTACCACCTTTGTTCTTATATTTTACCATATTATTTGTTTTTGTGCTTTTACATACATTTTTTATTATAAGTGATAAATATTAAAATACTTCAAGAAGATTATTAAAAATTATTAAAAAAACTAAGACTTGGGTCTTAGTTCTTTACGAGATTATAACGTAAATCAAGAGTTTTATTATAAGCGATGGCAGTTCCATCATTGCGAATCATTAAAATGTACCACCATGTTTCGTTTTCAGATAGTTCTTCTTTAGTCATATCACTACCTGCTTTAAAAGAATATGTAGGTAGAAGGTTCATGGAATAGACATTTTCTATTTTGATATCTTCACCGAATGTTAGATTGAATTCTTCTTCTGTATAGCCCATTTCTTCTAGGGCATCTAAACCTTGTTTATAGTTATAAGTTCCACTATAGTAATTATTTTTTAAATCATCATAATATTCATACCAGAAGAAATTGTTGTTATCTTCAAAAGTAAATAAACCATTATTGGATGAACGCCAGCTACCTAGAGAGTTTGTTGTAGTATGTTCTACTGATGATGTTTTTTCGGGTGTAAGAGTTTGTTCTTCTTTATCAGAGACAATTTTGATTATTAGGACAATATTTATTACTAAAAGTAAGAGAACAAGGACAATTTTTATTGAAGATAGAACTTTTACTTGAAGATTTTTTTCTTTTTTAGGTGGTTCTGGTTGTTTAGGCGCTTTAACAGGTTTTACTTTTAGAGGAATAGATTTTATTTTTATTTCGCGAGTTTTTTCTAAAGATTCAGTGTTTGTTATCTTATTAGGTGTCTTGATGATATCAGGTTGTTTTTCTATTTGATCTTTAATTGCTTTAGGTAAAGATACTTTGCAATAAGGACATTTCTTAGCACTGTCAGCTACACGAAGATTACACTTTGGACAACGTCTCATCAAACCACCTCTATTCTATTATTAATATTAACATTTTTTACAAAAAAAAACTACTCTTTGGTAATTTTTTCTTCTTGGTGTTGAAATAAATTTATATCAACGAATTTTATACGATAATTTAATTTTTTTATCTTCTTTTTTATTTCAGATTCGATGCTTAATAATTGAAATACTTTGATGTTTTTTAAGACATAAACTTCTAATTCTAGAACATAGTAACTACCATGTCTTTCTAAGTCCATATCTTTGTATGATAGTTCGGGATATGAAGATAAAATGTTTCTTATTTTAGATTCAGCTTCTTGGTTATCTTCAGTTTCTCCTAATAAGAAAATAATGTTTTCTTTCATAATAGAGCAACCTGTATGAAGGATTATTAAACCGATAATTATACTACCTACGGCATCAGCATATTTTAAGAAAGGGAGAATATCTTGGAATTGAGATAGAATTATTATAGCGATAACTCCTAGGGATGAGATAACATCGTCGTGAGATTCTTTACTTGAAGTTATAAGGATAGGACTATTATATTCTGTTCCTTTTTTTAGGAGATATTTAGAGTTAATTATTTTTAGAATTATAGTAAATATAACTATTATAATCCAGATTATATTGGTAGTTGTTGGTTCTTTAGTAAAGGCATGGTAAATACTATATATACCTAAAAGAATTATGATAGTAGCGATGAAAATATCTGTGATGTATTCGAAACGACCATAGCCATCAGGATGTTTTTTGTCAGCTCTTTTTTTACTGAATTTTGAACCGAAGAATGCAACGATATCTGTGATGAAGTCTGATAAAGAATGGAAACCATCGGCGACCATTGATTTACTATTGCAGATGAATCCTGTTATTATTTTGACGGATGAAACTATAAAATTTAGAAACATGCTTGTTATTAATACTCTTCCTTCTTTTGTCATTTTATCACTACTTTCTTATTATATTTTAGCATAAATAAAGAACTTGTTTAACAAGTTCTTATTCTTCGTATTCTATTTCTTCTTCATCGTCGTTATCAATATATTCTTTAATAATATAATTGTAACTATCTGTACAGATGTCTCCTAAGTCTTTTTCTGCTTCCCAACCAAGTTTTCTAATAGTATAGTCTGGGTCAGCAAAGCAGATTGGAGCATCTCCTTCTCTTCTTTCTTTGAATGTATAGTTAATTTTTACATCATTAACTGTTTCAAATATTTTGATTACATCTAAAACACTATGAGCATATCCTGTACCAAGGTTGTAGCAATCGTATTCTCTTGTACTTAGAACTTTTTCTAAAGCTTTGACATGAGCTCTAGCAACGTCACAAACGTGAGTATAATCTCTTCGACCAGTACCGTCTTCAGTATCATAATCATTGCCATATATTTCTAATTCATCCATATTACCTGTTGCAACTTTTACTAAACGAGGTATTAAAGTACTTGGCATATCTTCAATGTTTTCACCTAATAGTCCAGTTGGATGAGCTCCTGCAGGGTTGAAATGTCTTAATACAGCAATACTCCATGTGTGATCATTTTCATAAGCATCTAATAATATTTTTTCACACATCATTTTTGAGAAACCGATTATGTTTTCTGGTGCTGGGTCAGAATCTTCTCTAATTTGAGTATTATATTCATTACCATAAACCATTGCACTTGAACCGAATACTAGTTTTTTGCAACCAAATTCTTGCATTACATCGATTAAATTAATAGTTGCTGCAACATTATTTCGATAAAATGAAATAGGATTTTTATTGGCATTATCTAAGCCTTTTTCTCCAGCTAAATGAATTACTGCTGATATTTCATTTTCACTAAATATACTCCTTAAAGCTTCTTTATCACATAAATCTTCTTCATAGACAGTTAATTTTTCGTTAGTTATTCTTTCTATTCTACTTGGAACATTCTTTTTAGAATTAGATAAGTTGTCGATTACTACGACTTCATAGTTATTTGTTAATAATTCAACGCATGTATGTGAACCAATATAGCCACATCCACCTGTTACTAAAACTTTCATATTATCACTCCTAGGTTAATTATAGCATAATTCAGTTATTTTCAAGTAAAAAAGGACGTTAATTTACGTCCTCATTTAAATAGTCGATATTATTATTTAAAATAGCTTCTAATTCTTCAGCTTCTACTGGGATGTCATTATCAGCATTCCAAATTATTATCTCAGTAATAAGAGCCTCTTTGTTAAGAGATTTATAATGTTCAATTGGATATTTGTGTAATTCAATTTCTTTATAAATATCTTTTAATTCTAAAGATTCTAATTCATACTTTAAACTTAATAAGTTTTCAGCATTCATATGTCCATATTTATCATCAAGATAATTTAAATTCTTATTTTCTGCCATAGTTATCACCTATTTATAGTATAACATGTTATTCAACACTTTTTAAGCTTTCTATCATATTTATTTTCTTTAAACTGAAATGTGTAACAAAATTTACTATAAATGTAAATGCTAAGGAGATTAGGGATGCATAGATGTGACTTTGGAAGCTTACTTCTCTTAAGAAACGAGAGTTTTCCATTTCAACTGTACCAATTACATAGTAAGTTAAAATATTACCTAAGATTAAACCGAAAGCAATACCGATTGCTGTTAATATCAAGTTTTCTTTAGTTATGTAGTTATCAACTTCTTTATCGTAGAAACCTAATACTTTAAGAGTAGCAATTTCTCTTTTACGTTCAGTAATATTGATGTTAGATAAATTGTATAAAACAACGAAAGATAACGATGCAGAAAGGATTATTAGGATTGCGATGATTTTATCTAAGGATTTTAGCATGTCACGAGTACTATCCATTAAGGTTTCGGCGTGAATAACATTGATAATTGAATCATGTTTTAAGAGTTCAGCTGATAAGTTTTCTTGCTCTTCGCTACTTAGTTCTTTTGATGTAAGTAGATATGCTGTATTTGGTTTAAATTCTTTAAATTCTGATAAAGTGTTTTTATCAAGATAAATATAATGACCCATATAGTTTTTTACAATATCTGATACTTTGAATTTGTAACTGTTTTTGTCGCCGTCAAGAATTGTTATGGTATCACCTTTGGAAATACCATGAATATCAGCTAGTTTGTCAGTTATTAGAACTTCGTTGGATGATAGAGATACTTTATTATCATCAGTATCTACTGTATTAACTATTTTAGATAGTTCTTCTTTATTTTCAGTTACAACCATTGTTATGTTTGATTCATTTAAAGTACCAGTTATTTGTTCTGATAAAATGTATTCTTCTATTAAAGAATTGTTGAAGATATCAGGAGCTTCTTCTACATCTAGGTCGTTTGTATAAACTATACCATCGTAGATAAATGTTCCTCCATATTGCATGTGAGTTAAGTCAACTATTGAATCTTTTATTCCAAAACCACATAGCATTAAAGCTGTACATCCTGTTATACCAAAAATTGTAACAAATACTCTTTTTTTATAACGGAAGATATTTCTAATAGTTATTTTGTTAGAGAAATTAATGTGATGCCATAGAAATTTTAATTTTTCTAGTAGAATTTGTTTACCAGATGCTGGTGGTTTAGGACGCATTAGAGTTGCTGGTTTTTCTTTTAATACTTTAGATGCTGTTATTATAGAAGCACCACAGATACAAAGAATTGCTATTCCAACACTAGTAATACTAATACTTAAATTTAATCCCATATGGAAGTTTGGCAAGATAAATAATAAACGATAGATTACAAATATTAGATATGGGATAGCAGTTAATCCTAGAATAGTACCTAAGATACCTCCTATTAAAGTCGCTGATAAGGAGAATCTAATATATTTATTAATTATTTCACGATTACTAAATCCTAAAGATTTTAAAGTACCTATTTCACCACGGTCATCTTCTACCATTCTATTCATGGAAATAAGACTTACTAAGATTGCTACGCCATAGAAGATTAATGGGAAGACAGCAGATAGATTTTTGATACTAACTGTTTGATTAATGTATGTTGAATATGTTTGATCATCACTTCGATTATAGATATACCAAGTTGGTTGTTTAATTGTATTTAGTTCTTCTTTGGCATCAGTTATTTCTTGATCTAATTCGTTTTTTCCTTTTTCATATTCTTCTAAGCCATCTTCATATTCAGATAAACCTTTGTTATAAGAAGATAGACCTTTATTATATTCTTTTAGAGATTTTTGATATAAAGCATAGTTGCTATTATATTCTTTTTCACCTTTAGTTAGAGAGTTTTTTGTTGATTTTAGAGTTTCAAGACCAGTTAACTGAGTTTTTAAGGTTGTTAGTTGAGTTGAATAAGCTTTATATTCTTGACTCGATTTATCTAATGTTAAAAGAAGATTCTCAATATTAGAAATGTTAGTTTTTAGTAATTCGATGTTAGAAGATATTTCAGATTCTTTTATATTGTAATTTTTTAAAGCTTTTTGATATTCTTGTTTACCAGTATCTAATTTTTTTTTAGCTTTATCTAATTCTTTTTTGAAAGTATCTAGTTGTTTTTTAGCACTAGTTAATTCTTTTTTAGCTGAGTTTAATTCTTTTTTTGCATTGTCTAGTTCTTCTTTAGCATCATTTAATTCAACTAAAGCTTCTTGTTCAGCTTCCTCTATTGCTTCTAGAGCATCGGAATATATTGAATTATAACGATTGTCTTCTTGAGTAGATTGGATATTTTCAATTTTTTTAGTCATTTCTTCAACTATAGTAAGATAATCATCTTTAGATGTTATTTCTTGAGCTGCGTTATCTAAAGTTAGATAGATACTTGTGTAATAATCTTGATTAAAGTTTGATGATAAAGCATATGAGTAATAGTTTACGGAACCAGTTCCTAAAGTTGATGCTCCACGTGTTTGACTTACGGAAGTATTGTTGAAATATAAAGGACTTAGGATTGTTCCAACTATTGTTAATTCTTGATTATTAAAGTCTTCATCATTAATAGTTATAGTATCACCTATTTTGTGATTTGTTTTTTCGATAAAGTTTTCTTCGATAACGATTTCATTTTCGTTTTCAGGTAGTTTTCCATCAATTAATTCAACTTTGTTAATATCTTTTGGTAATGAGGAAATGTTAATGACATATTCGGATTCATCGTCTTGTAAAAGAATGTCTTTAGAATAAGAGCCCTCTACTTCTTTTACTCCTTCAATATTTTGAAGAGCTTCGATATCTTCTTCAACTAAACCCATAGTTGAAATTATTTTTATATCATATACATTGTCTTTGTCATATAGATTATCTAGAGTATGGAGCATATCTGGGGATGTAGCTTGTAAACCAGTAAAGACCATTACGCCAAGCAAACTCATTATAATTAAAGATAGAAAACGAGGAAATGCTTTTTTTATGGTACGTGAACTATTTGTTTTTAAATGATTTTTTCTTTTCATGATTACCACTCTATTGACTCGATTGGACGAGGATTTGGGTTAATATATATTTCTTCTACTGTACCATTTTTGAATTTTATTACTTTATCTGCCATATCAGCAATTGCACTATTGTGAGTTACGATAATTACTGTCATGTTTTCTTTATGACATGTATCTTCTAGTAGTTTTAGGATTTGTTTTCCAGTTTTGTAGTCAAGAGCACCAGTTGGCTCATCACATAAAAGTAGTTTAGGATTTTTGGCAATAGCTCTAGCGATTGCAACACGTTGTTGTTCTCCACCAGATAATTGAGCTGGGAAGTTGTTCATACGATCTTTTAAACCAACTTTTTTTAATATTTTTTCTGGTTCTAAATGGTCTTTACAAAGTTGAACAGCTAATTCAACATTTTCAAGAGCAGTTAAGTTTTGGATTAGATTGTAAAATTGGAAAACAAAACCAATATCGTTGCGACGATATTTTATTAGGTCTTTACCTTTTTGAGAAGATATTTCTACACCATCGATAGTAAATTTACCAGAAGATGCAGAATCCATTCCTCCTAGGATGTTAAGACAAGTTGTTTTACCGGCACCAGAAGGACCTAGGATTACAACTAGTTCACCCTTGTCTACTTCGAATGATGCCTTATTTAAAGCCTTTATTTCGACTTCTCCCATTTGATAGTTTTTACTAATATTTTTAAATTCAATATATGCCATTTTTTATCACCTTACGATTTAATAGTATACCATATTTATGGGGACTAATTGCTTAAAGTTTATTAAAAATAAGTAAAATTATAGTAAAAAAAGAAAGTTAAATTGAATTAACGTAACGTTTTTGCATTATTTTTGTTCGTTGTTCAAAATAACTTTCTTGATTAGATTTTGAATTATCGTAACATGGCGTTAATTCATTAGTATCTGTTATAGTAAATGGAAGAATATTACGTTTTAAAAGTAAGATATAAAATAAATATTTGGAAGTACGTCCATTACCATTAAAATACGGATGGATTTGAAGAAGTTCTTGCGTAAATGAATAACAAGATATGGCATATTCTTGGTCATTTGGAATAGATTTTATTGCTTCATATTTGGCTAATAAATTATGCATTCTTAAAGGAACATCTTCAAAAGAGGGAGTGTTTTTAAAGAATTCTGATCTAGGAGCGAAATTTGTTTTACGATATTCAGGGCTTAAAGGATTTTGATTATAAGGAAGTCCATAGTATTCAGAGGCTGCTGATTCAGTTCTGTTTTTAGCGGATATGTCATAGTCGGCCATTAGTTGACGAAGATCATGGAGAAGTTTTTCAATATTTTTTTCTTTTAATAAGTCACTATTAAAAATATTAGTTATCATATAATAATTAAATACTAAGTCTTCTTTTAAAAAATCGATTATACTTCGTTCATCGTAGTAAGTAAGAATAAAATAACCTATCATACGGTCAATGTCTATTTCATATTCGATGTTTTCTTTTTTGAAGGAGATGTTATCTTCGATATGGTGTTTTATCTTTGATAGTTCTTGTTTTAGTTCTTCAATACTTAGTGTACCTTGTTGATAGTTTGTAAATAGTTCATTAATTTGTTCTTTTGTTTTGGGAGATAGTTCAAGATACTCTTTTCTCTTGATGTGTCTTTCTTTATTTAAGATTGCTAGAGATATAAGATAGTCTAGTTCTTCGAAGTCAGCTGGTTCTCCTACTAATTTACGATAACTTTTTGTTAAACGTTGCTTTATTTTTGCTTTTTCTATTTTATGTTTTAAGATGTCTTTAGATATGTTAACTCTTCTAATAAAACTAGTTTCTCTTTTTAATCGATCTTTTAAGGTAGCTTCTTTGCTAGGAATATTAAAACTAGTATATAGATTTTCATAGTATTCTTTTAGATGATTTTTAGTCCAAATACGTTCATTAAAAAAGTAATCTACATCTTGACGTTGTCTGACTAGTTCCCAAAATGGTTTGTGTTCTTGTCTATTAATTATTTCATATGAAGGATATACAGGGAAGCTATTAAGACAATATACGTAGTCTATTAATTTAGTAATATGTTTATAGTCTTCAATAGTAGATACTAAGTATAATTTTAATAGATAAGATATTTGATTATCATCTGTAAGTAAGAAATCAAGAATATTTTCTGTTGTTAAATTATAGCTAGAAAATATTCGACCTATTTTAGCAGTATCTACATATGTAAGTTCCATAAAGCTCTTCCTCTTCTTGTTTAGGTATTATACTTTTTATATTTGAAGTAGTCAATTTTTATCAATGTATGTTATAATTGGTTTGTGTCCTCGTAGCTCAGTAGGATAGAGCAATCGCCTCCTAAGCGATAGGTCGGCAGTTCGATTCTGCCTGGGGACGCCAGGTGATAATAAAAGTCTTGTAGTGATATACAAGACTTTTTTAGTTGATTTATTTTGTTAAGTAATCAATTAATTTTTGATTATAATATAATTCTATACCATCTTTAATTAAGGCAATATCAAATTCATCAGCAAGTAACTCTTCGCCGTCAATGTTACATTTTATTTTTTCGGGAGATTTTAAATGAATTTTGTCAGTTTTAAAATAATTAATGTGTTTAGAATTTTCGTGTTTACCTTTTTTCATTTTGAGAATAAGGTTTAACATAGATAGTTTGTTCATTTTAGGAGCTATATAGACATCTAAATAACCATCTTGAAGATTACTTGAAGGTGCAATATTATATCCACTACCATAGTATGAACCATTACATACAGCGATAGTAGTAAACTCCCCTTCTATATTTTGATTTTTTATTGTTACTTTAAAATTACGACATTTATATTTAAAGAAATTGTAGATAAGTGCAATATTATATTTTTGTTTTTTCGGAATTAATTTAGTTTTAACAATATTTTTATTATTAGCAACGTCAGCATCTATACCGAAACAAGCTGTATTAATGAAGTATTTATTATTTATTTTAACAATATCGACTTTATTAAGACCATCTTTCAGTTCCTTTTTGGCACTTTTATAAAAGTCATTACCAGTACCAAAAGGGATGAAACCGAGAATGTTTTTAGTATTTACAAGTTCATTTAGTACTCTATTGATGACACCATCGCCACCAATAGCAATTATAATATTGGAAGTCTTTTTATATTTCTTTATAATATCTTCTGTATCATAATTGGGTCCGTTTACTTCAATTAGATAATTTAATTTTTCCTTTTTACAATAAGTTTCTACTTTTTCTTTTATCTCAGATGTTCTTTCTTTAAGTGTATAACTGTTAATTAAAAATATATATTTCATACCTACTACCTCAAAAATATTATAACATAATCTTTATTATTGAAAGTTAGATTATATTAAATTATAATATTAGTCACAAAAAGGGAGATAGTTATGAATATATTAAGACATAGAATTAATGAAGAAACAATGGGTTTGGAACATGAAGGAATTTATATTGGTAATAAAATAGTTCGAGGTAATTATAAAGGTCAAACTTATTTTGATGTTTCGCTTAATAAAGAGATTTTTATAAAAAAAGGAAGGACTTTCTTATCACTAAGCGATTTTTCGAATATGCAAAAATTATGGAAAAATGATGGAAGTTCTAATTTGGAAGTTGGTGATGATATTTTAGTATCACATCAAGAATTCCCTATCACCGCTGAAAGTGAAGAAGCTGTTCATTATGCTATTTTATTAAGAGCTGCTTGGAAATATCTAGGTGGTGGAGCAACAATGGAACAAGTTAAAGAGTTTGTTGTTAAATATAATAAAAAATTATTACCGGTAATATATAAGCATATAAAAGATGAAGATTTACAAATTAGTAATTGGTGGTATTGTGGTGGAGAGTTTACTCCAGAGGAAGATTTAGTAGAAATTGTTTCTACTTCACCGGAGAATTTACCATTTACTTTAGCTGCTGTTAGTGGCAATATGGTTGACTATCATAGAATAGCTAAGAAAACAATGAGAAGATAAAAGAACAGTCTACTGATTAGTAGACTGTTTTATATGACTTAATTTCATCTAAGATTCTAGTATTTTCACCTAGGACGACGGCGTAGATAAGAAAATCATCCCATAATGCTAGTTCTTCTTTAGAACGTTCTTCTAAAACACTAAATTCACTTATGTATCTTTTTAAACCATAGATTTTTTCAGCAAGTTCGTTGCCTTTTTTTGTACGAGCGACTTCGTTTATGGCGTGTAAATTATTTATGATAATGCTAAAAGCGTATATAATACATGCTATGATAAGAAATCTACTAGCGATAACTAAGGAATAAGAAAAGATTGTTGGAAATAAGTTTGTAAAATCTTTTAATGATGAGATTGTGAATGTTTGAGTATCGAAATAGAAGTTACGACAAACGTCTTTACAAATATAATTTGCTAAACAGATAAGTATGATATATCCCAATACTTTGATTAATTGAATGAAGATATATTTTATATCACGCATTACAAAATAACCTTTATCAATACCTTCTTTTTTTAATTCTTTTTCCCATTTTATGTAATCTCCAACATTTCTTAATAAGTCGTGTTCTTTTAAATACTCTAATAAATGTTTATCTGACTCAGTTAATAAAGGATGTTTATCATTTTTGACAATAATGCGTTCATTCTTTTCTTCGATAATACCATTTTTTTCATAATACATAATCATCGCTTTGATATCTTTTTTTTCTTCGATTTTCAAATTAGCTGCTAAGCTCATCATAGCAGGATTGATATTATCTAATTTTTCACGATAGTATTCGAAACCTTTTACAGAAACTTTTTTTAATCTTTTATTACTATATTTTGTTTTATAACGATAGAAAAAGTATGTAAGTTGATATGGTAAGGCCATAATTATAGAGTAATAATATGAGGATTTTGTATCAATTGCTATCTTATTTCCTTCTAAGAAACTCTTTGTTATTACAAAATGTACGCAAATATAGATAAGAATTAAGATTAAGATATTCTGAATTAATTGAAATATTGAATCTTCATTTTTTAATTTAAATGTTTTTTGATTATTATTCATACTATCACCTATGATAAGTATAGCATTTTTATTTATTGGATGATAGTTTTAATACTTTGTTTTCTACGGCAATTTCAGTATTTGGAAATATTGGAGAAGCTTCTTTTAAATACTCTTCTCTATCTATTTCAGGCCAGAAATGAGTTAGTAGGAGTTTATCGACATTAGCTTTTTTAGCAATATAAGCTGCTTCATGGGCATATAGATGATAATCTTTTTTTCTGGTTTGACCTTTTAGAAATGTTGATTCACATATAAGAAGATTTGTTCCTTTAGCAAATGTTTCTAAAGTATTACCTATGTATCCTGTATCACCTGAGTAGACTATTGATTGATTATGATCACTTATTTTTATAGAGTAAGATGTCACATTATGAGGATTAGGACTGAATGTTACATTGATATTGTTTAGATTAATAGTTTGAGTACTAGTATAAGGAATGATTTCAAGATATTGTTCTTCTCCTAAGTTTGTTAGAAGATTGTAATCTTGATTTTCTTCAGATGTTAATGGTTTTGGAATGTATACTTTGATGCGATTAGATAAGATGTTTAAATTATGAAAGACATATGAAGCGTAAGCTATTCCAAATAAATCAGCATAGTGGTCACGATGAAGATGACTAATTATGATAGTTAAGTTTTTTATGTCGTCTGGTAATATGAGATTTCTTACTATACCACTTCCACAATCTAGTAAGATTTTTTCAGTAGATGTTGATACTAAATAACCAGGACAATTTTTATCGTCTTTACAGTATGGTGAGACGCTTCCTAATACTTTTAGAATCATTTTTTATCTGGCTTTCTTAAGACTAATTTTGGACCTGTTTCAGTTTCTTGAACTTCATATTTCTCGTTCATTGCTGATTCAACAAGAGGATTTACATACTTAGTTATTGGTTTACCTAAAGTATATATTTCTTTTACCATACTTGATGAGATATTTTGATAGTTATTATCTGCAAATAAGCAGACTGTATTTATTTCACCATTACTTATATCTTTATTTATTCCGGCCATACCTATTTCGTAATCAAAATCAGTTAAACCACGTAATCCTCTAATGATAGCTTTGCATTTATATAAAGTTGCGATATCAACAGCTGCTCCACTTCCAGTAACTATTTTTATATTTTCTGCTGTAGCATAGATTTTTTCGATTATTTCTTTGCGTTCTTCAATAGTAAAGAAACCATTTGGCTTTTTAGGATTTTGAAGTATTGCTACAATTACTTCATCAAATAATTGGCTTGCTTGTTCAATTATGTTTTCATGTCCTTTTGTTATTGGATCAAAACTACCTGTGTATAATACTCTTGTCATATATCTTTCTTACCTCCTCTTTAGTTTTGGTTAGTTCTTCGTTGTGAATTATATATTCGAATTGACTTTCATCAATTATTGGAGCGGCTTGATTGCGTAAGGCAAATTCTTTTGCAGTTATTTGATCGCGTTTCATAGCACGATTAAGGCGTGTTTCATAAGATGCTGTTATGAGAATTCTTAAGTCGCTATATTTAAAATACTTAGTCTTTGGAAGTAATAACCAATCTAATAAAATTATTTTGTCTTGGTTATCGGCGATAAATTCATCGATTTCTTGTTCCATATGATACCAAGTGATATCTTCTAATCGTTGCATCTTTTGTGGTGAGCTAAAGACTATTTGACCAAGTATTTTACGATTTATTTGGCCATCTCTCATAATTTCAGTTCCAAATTCTTGAATCATTTCTTCTATTACTTTAGGATTGGAATAAATGTTGTGACCTACTTTGTCGATGTCTAAATGGATTATCCTTGGATTGTAATTTTGTAAGATATTGGCAATAAAACTTTTGCCGCTACCAGATAATCCGACGATTGAAATAATCATATTATCACCTCTCATCTTAATTATAATTTAGATTTTTATATAAATATAATGAATGTTTTTTATATTGACTATTACTAGTAGTTATGTTTTGTGTATGAAAAAACTACTCTTTTTCGAGTAGTCTTTCTTTTTGTTCATCTGCTCTTTTAGCTAAAATGCATGAACAAAATATTACTAATGTTATGAGTGAAAGAGATAATATGAGAAATATTGTTATAAGTATTCCAAACATATGCATAATATCACCCATTAATATTTTAAGTAGTTATTTCTGTTTTATGCATTTTCTTTTAATAAGTAGAAGAAGATAAATAATTATTAATGATGTAGCTGCACCTGAAGTATCAATTAAAACATCGATAAAGGAACCGTTTCGACCGCTGATAAATAGTTGATGAATTTCATCGGTACATGCGTATATAAAACATATTATTAACGTTATTAAATTACTTTTTTTGATATTAATTTTTAGATCTATGAAAAGAATTATTATTAATGTTCCTAAAATAAAGTAAGAAATAAAATGAGCAGCTTTTCTAACTAACAGTTTATATTTTTTTATTATATGTTCTTTTTCTTTTGCTGATAATTCTTTTTTACTTAGAGTTTCAGCTATTTTTACTATGATCTTATCACTTAGTCCGGATGATTCTGTACTATTTTGATGAGAAAAGTTAAATATTGTTAACATCCAAATAATTATAAGTGCTATATTTAAATAGTTTCGTAGTTTCATAAATATCACCTTTAATATTATAATCTATTATAAAACAGAAAAAAAGACTCTTGAATGAGTCTTAGCTTTCGAAAGGTTTTAGAAGTTTTAAGAATCTACCAGTTTCTTTCTCTTCTATTATGAATTCTATTTCTTGATTTTCTTTGATAATGTATTCATCTTTTTTCTCTACGTGTACGAATATATTATCGTTGTTGTCATATTCTATAAATCCATATCCACTTTCATTACTCCACCATTTTACTCTACCTTTCATTTTTATTCCCTTTCTTATGTTTTTATTATAACATACATTTGTTTGTGTTTCTAGTTTTTTTGTAAAAAAAAATAACATACTTATTTATATGCTATTATATGGATTTATATTACAATTTGGAGGGCGTTTACCTCTTTGGGTGGTCCCCCAAAAAAAGAGCAAAAAAAAATTGGCGACTACCTATTTTTGCTTACGCTATTTTCGGCGTATGAGTG
>CAVAGO010000004.1:0-2153 GCA_963588075.1 bacterium
ACTACGTGTAAATCTTATATACAAAAAAAGAAGTAGCTATTGACTACTTCTTGGCATTTACTTGAAATTCATATAGAATTTTTACATCCCTACTATTCTCTTCGATGTTGTTTTTTAAATAATTATATTGATTTTCGTTAACTAATATTGCTTTAAACTTACTATCGTAGAAATCTTTAAATAAATTATTTATATCGTCATATTCAATATAATTGACTTTATCTAGTTTTGTATTTAGTTTTCTTTCGATATTTATGCAATTTTCTTTTAATAATCCTACTTTTTTATTATTAATTGTATAAATACTTCTATTGATTGTTGTATCGAAAGCTACTACATAATATGTTTTGTATTCATATACATTAGAATTTAAATTACGAATAAAGTCATATGTATATTGCATATAATATATTCCTACTGTCATTCCAGCAGTTATTAATAATGTAAATATTTTACCACTTATATATTTATTATAAGACATAGCTACTAGCATTAAGAATATTAAAATACAACATATATATATTATTGTTCCACTTTTAAATACATGTATTCTGATTAGTCCAATAAGTAGTATTATAAAAGTAACAATAAGGATAGTATTAAAAATAATATGCATATTTTTCTTTAATTCGTAAAACAATCTAATAAATATATTTTTCTTCTTAATATCTTGTTCTGTTTTGGTTTTTGGAATTGCTTTTTTAATTTCTTTTTCTATTTTGTGTGATACTTTTTTCTTTTGAATTATATTGTTTTTTTCGAATTTTTTGGTTTGCTTTGTTGTTTTTTTGTTTTTTGCAACAGAGATTTTTTCTTTAATAATGTTTAATATTTTATTTTCTTTCTTAGGTGTTGTTTTTTTCTGTGTTTCTGTTTTTTTCTTTTGAACTTGAACTAATTCAGTTTTTTTAGGCTCTGTTTTTTGATCTTTTTTTGGTTTTGACTCAGTTAAAACAACGTTATATTTAACTTTTTCTTTAGGTACCAATTGTTTTTCTTTTACTGTTTTTGACTCGTTTTTTTGACTATTTTCTATTCTTTTAGTATTTGTTTGCTGCTTTTGTATTTTTTTCTTTTGATTTTTTTTATACTTTTGTGTTTTTGACTTTTTTTTCGCCATATTATATCACTCCAAATTAACAATATTAATATATCATAAATTTTGTAAAATAAAAGGTCTAATAATGTTTTTTAGTACTTTTTTTGATATACTTTTTTATATGGTGGTTTTTATGAAAGGAAAAAGAAATACAGTATTATTAGCTTTGCTTACTGGTGCTTTTGTTAGTACAACATTTACTTCTAGTATATATGATGCTAGTACTTCTTTGAAATGGAATTATAACGTTGCTTCAACCTCAATGGTTGTTGAAGATACTATATCTTATGACACAGGAATTGAAATACCTATTATTGAAAATATGGTACCCCAAGGATTAACTTATACTGATGACTATTTTCTTGTTTCTGCTTATGATTATGCAAAAAAAGATGATTCTTGTATTTATGTTTTAGATAAAGATGGATTTTTAGTTAATGTGTGTGCCTTAAATAATAAAGCACATGTTGGTGGTATCGCTTATAATAGTGATAATAATTTAGTTTGGGTTACTGGACTAGATGGAAATGTTAATGCATATAGATTGAATTCAATAATCAATAGAGAAAGTGCTTACCCTATTTATTCTGAACTAGATGTCGGTAATGGTCTTGCTAATTACAAATATCCTTTTTTAAATTCGGTATCTTTTTTAACAATTAAAGAGGGACATTTATTTGTTGGTAATTTTAGTTTAACTAATCAAGGTATTGTTAAAGAATATGATATTTCTATTGATGAAAAAACAAGAGCATTGTCTTTGGAATATGTTAGGAAATTTGCCATTCCTAATAAAGTACAAGGATTATCTTTTTATGAAAAAGATGGTAATGAATATATAATATTCAGTAGATCTTATGGTAAAAAAAGTTCTTCTATTCTACAAATTTATTCATATGATGAAGAAATTACTGATTACAATGATAAAAATTTGATATCAGTTTCTATTGAATTACCAGCAATGCTTGAACAAACGACTATTATTGATGATTCTTTGTATTCTATATATGAATCTGGTGCTCTGCCTTATTTATGTAATAACAGAGAGCCTGTT
>CAVAGO010000004.1:2163-50095 GCA_963588075.1 bacterium
ATGAAATGGTTTTAAAATTGACTAAACAAAAAGATTCTAGTTCTTAGAATCTTTTATTTTTATTTTCTCAATTATTCTTGTTTGATTTTTTATTTCTAGTTGGCTATTTGATAATGCTTCTTTTTCTTCTTCTGATAATATAAATGATTGGATTTCGCCAGTTTGGAGAGCGTTTTCAATTTCTTGTAATGTTTCATATTTATGACAATTTATTGTGATTGTTTTATTTAAGTAAACGCACATGTTTTCTGAATTGTAGTTTAACATTCCAATATTTTTATTATTAAGTGTTTTAAGACTATTATATTTGGGATTTTTCTTTTGAACATAGATATTACAATCTTTGTATGTATATTTGTTTGTAGTTATGTTATCTATATAATCGTATTTATTATTTAAATCGTTAATGTTATATAAAACTATTACATTAAGGATTATTGTGGCTATTATTCCAATGTTATATATTTTATTGTTGTTGTTTAAATAACATAATAATGATATGACTGTAGAAAGGGATAGAAGACATAAGATGATGCAATTTTGGTAGTTTGGATATATCTTGATAGTCATTAAACCTATTAGATAAATTATTGAATTAAATATTAGAGCATAAATATTTATTGATGCTAAGATATATTTTTTGATCATCTTTTCTTCTCCCCTTTCTTTTGGTGGTTTATATCTTAATATAATATGCAAATTTTGGCAAATTTAGACATGAAAAAAAGAGTATTTCTACTCTTATTTATCTTGTAACATTTTTAGTAAATCGATTTTAAACATGTCTTTTGAAGCATTTTGTTTAGAAATCATTATACCTTTATATGTTGTTAATTCTGATTTATGTCCTTCTAATAATATATCAGATGGAGTTATGTTATTTAACATTATAGTTTGTTCTTTAACATATACAGTATATATTAATTTAACGTCACCATGAACTTGTGTAAACATATTATCGCTAGGTAATTTTAATTCGTATGTTTCAGTACCAGCTTTTTTATTTTGGCTAGTCATTTCACCAACAAATTTTCCATTTCTTAACGCAGGATAATATTCAAAGTTTAGTTTTTTATAAGCTAGCATATTATATTTTTTTAATGCTCTTTCAAGTTTTTTGAATTCGTTCTCATTAATATAATCTAAAACATATCCTTTCATAATTATACCCCCTAATTTCCTTTTCGTGCTTTAATTTTAGCACTACTGCGGAAAACCGTCAAATTTTGCTCACATTTTGTGCTCAATTTTTAATGGTTTGGGCTATATTATAGCAATTATACGGGTATTTGGCAACACTTTTTAAACATTTTTTAATGATTTTGTTGAAAAAAAGGTCTTTATAGACCTTTTCTATATTTTTAACTCGACAATAGTTTGTCCGTCATTTAATCCATCGATGTAATATTTATCTACATATTTGTTTTTCTTTAAGTATTCGTGGGTTGCTTTTTTTAAGACACCACTACCTTTTCCGTGGATTATAATGATGTTTTTCTTTTTTAACTTTATATTATCTTTTATGAATGAATTTATAACCGCAATACATGTTAGAGAGGTTTCTCCATGAATATCAAGATGTGGGAATGAAAATGTGAATGGATCTCTAATAGTTTTGCTCATATAAGTTTTTCATTTCCTCTAATGTTGGAATTGAGTTAAGTGCACCGACTTTTGTCGCTGCTAAACTAGCTGCTATACATCCCATTTTGACAGCTTTTTCAATATCACCACCGCCAATTAGAGTATGCGCAAAAGCTGCTCTGAAGATTGGCCCACATCCGTGTGTATCAACAACATTTACTTTTAATGATGGAGATATTTTTATTTGATTGTTAATGCAATACAACGCTCCTCTTTCTCCTAGAGTGATTACAAATTCGGTATTAAGATATTTCTTTTTTAATCTTTGATATACTGTAACAAGTGAAGCTGGTTCTTGGAAATCGATTTTTGTACCAGCAACATTTTCAGCAAATTCTCTACTACATACTGCGTATTTTGCTTTTTTTACTAACTCCATTACAGAACTTGTTATTAAACTCGCGTCTAATACAGAAAGACTTTTTGGATATCTTTCAAGAAGGTTTTTAGCTTGAACAGCATCATAACCATCTACAAAGATTAAATCTGGTGTAAAGTCAAAATCACATTTCTTTAAACCAATATATTTATCAGAAATATTATAAATAGTATTTTTCTTAGTGCTATTATTAATTACTACTACTGACATTGGAGTATCATTATCATAAGAAGGTTCAATATATCGTGTGTCAATATGGAGTTTATCGAATTCTTTTCTTATTCTGGTTCCGTTAACATCGTTTCCTAAAACTCCAGCGAAAGCGGTGTTAATTCCCCATCTTGAAAAACAACATGCAACTGTTGCGGCTTCTCCACCAACATTACCATCTTTATCAAAGAATTCGTTTTTTGATCCTTCTACTGGCATTTTATCGACTACTAGATTTATGTCGTATGTAACTCTTCCTAAACATATTGATTTAAGCATTTCAATCACCCTTTATTCTTTATTAATTATAATATAAAAAAACTTGCTTAGCAATTATTTAATTCTACTTTTTATTACTTCTCTTTTTATTGGATTTGATAATTCATCGATTATACAATATGGTAACTCATTACATTCTCCGGTACGGCTAATTAGATTTCTAATATATTCTAATGTCTTATCACTAAAATATCTTTGAATCATTGGTTCTCTTAAGAATTGAGATAAGGTTTTTTCTTGTTTTAAGTACAGATTCAATAGATATTCAGTTAAATACTTTGCTTGATGGTATTTGTTTACTGCGTTTGGAGATACTTTCATATCGTCATAATCTATTATAAAAGGATTACCAAAGTTATCAGAGAAAATATTGTTTCTATGAAAATCCCAGTAACACATGTTTAAACTATTTAGATTTTCTATTATTGAAATAAGTTTTATTGCGAAATCTTCGGTATTTTTGATTATTTTTAGAAATTCGGCATCTTCTACTTGGTGTAGTTGGTTATTAAATTGGTATATATAGCCAAAATATAAATTCTCTATATATAAATAAGCTAAAGGAATGGAAAAATGTTGAAATACTGGATTAGTTTTTGATTGTTCGATTGCTGTAACTATTTCGTATGAACCCGGTGAATTCTTATATATCAAACCTTGGTGTAGATGAACTATACCTGGTTTTATAGATGTGTATGATAAGAATTCTTCATAAGTAAGATGTGTTATTTCCATATTTTTACCTTCTTTGCTCCAAGGGAAGTATTATATAATTTTTTGCATAAAAAAGAAAGTCTGATTTTGACTTTCTATTTATATAATATGGTATTTTAGTTTCTAATAAATTGTTATTCGCTTTCTGTTTCTTCGGCTTTTTTGTGAATTATTGTTTTTTCTTGCGTTTTGCCTGTTATTGTGTATTCAGAACATAAATCTGTTATGGTATATTCTCCATAATAAGTTCCTTCTTCATCATTATAATATATTTCTAAATATGAACTATTTGTCTGGTATTCTTCTGTTTGAATTTTTTCACCGTTTTTATATAGTGTCATTTTTACATCATATTTAGTTTTTCCAGAAGGGCAATATGTTTTTGAACCATATGATAGTTTGAATATTACTGCAAATTGGGTTGGATATTTTTGTTGATTTAAATCTCTACTAATATATCCTTTAGCCTCTAGTTTACTAATTATTTTTAATGTATACGAAGCGCTTAATCCACTTTCTGTTGTAGCAGTTATTGTTGTTGTTCCGAAGCTATATACTGCTAGCTTTTTTTCTTCGAAGATTGCTACTTCTTCGTTTGAACTAGTCCAAATTATATTGTTTTCGTCTGTTTCTTGAGAATTTATAACTAATTTGTTTGCACTAGTTAATTCGTTTAGTGAAATATATAGTGGAGTATTTGGTAATACTACTGTAATATTGTTACCATTAAACTGATTTGGTGGATTACCTACTATTGGAAATTTTATATAGTCTTTTTCGAATTTTATATTATCTATTTCGTTTGATGTTTTTGGTTCTTCAATGGTTGTTTCTTCTGTTTGGTTATTTGTTTCTTTAGTAGAAGATTCATTGTTTTGAGTTTTATTTTTTTCTTTAACGTTGGTTTCTGATGCAGTTTTTGTTGTTTGTTCTTTTTCGTTTACTATTAGTTCTTTTTCTTCTTGTACATCTGAAGTTTCTTTTGTTGTTTTTGACTTTTGAATGACTTTGGTAGATGTTTTAGCTGTGCTATTGTTATTTTTTTCTGTGTGACTTACCATAAAGAAACTAGATATAAAAACTAGCGCTATTATTAAAATGCTTATTATTTTTTTGATTTTTTGTTTTTCCATATAATTGCTTCTTTCTGCCATTATTATAGCATTAATTTAAAATAATAGAAGACTTGTTTAAATTGTTCTTCGTTTTTATTGATTATAGTTTTTTAATGTCTACTAACATTCTTGTATGATATCCTTGTTTTCTATAAAAGTTGATTGCTGATTCGTTATATGCAAATACATCTATAACTACGTATTCACAATTAATGCTTTTGAAGTATTCTTCCATTTTTTGCATTAATTGTTGACCTATTCCGTTACTTCTTACTTTTTTAGAAATTATTAGTTCTGTAATTTCACCTTTTTTAGGACATTTATAGTCTAAATAATCATATTCGTCGTATGTACCAACGATACCCATAATTAGACCTACTGCTTTATCATTTTCGATGGCTAGATAACATTTACCATTATTTTCTTTTACTTCTTCTAAATCTAGTATGGCCATTTTATTACGATAGTCTGAGTGTAATTGATCTAGGTTATCTTTATCTATAGCTAGTATATATACTTCTAGTTCGACAAGTAAGTCTTTAACATCTTCTAAGTATTTCTCTTCATATTCAATTATTTGCATAATATCACCTAGAAGTATTATATCACAATAAAAGACTAGATTTCTCTAGTCTTTGTTTTAATAATTACTTATTGTTTTTTGCATTGATTGCAGCTTGTGCAGCAGCTAATCTAGCAATTGGAACTCTGAATGGTGAGCAAGAAACATAAGTTAATCCTACTTTATGACAGAATTCAACAGATGCTGGGTCTCCACCGTGTTCACCACAGATTCCTAATTTAATATTAGGTCTTGTAGCTTTACCTTTTTCAGCAGCCATTTGAACTAATTGTCCAACACCAGTTTGGTCTAATTTAGCAAATGGATCTTGTTCATAAATCTTATTTTCATAATATGAATTTAAGAATTTACCAGCGTCATCTCTTGAGAATCCGAAAGTCATTTGTGTTAAGTCGTTAGTTCCGAATGAGAAGAATTCAGCTTCTTCAGCAATAGCGTCTGCAGTTAATGCAGCTCTAGGAATTTCAATCATTGTACCAATATGGTATTCCATATTTGAATTCTTTTCAGCTTTAACTTGTTCAGCAGTTTCAACAACTACGTCTTTAACAAATTTTAATTCTTTAACTTCTCCAACTAGTGGGATCATGATTTCAGGAACAATTTCGAATCCTTCTTCTTCTTGAACTTCGATTGCAGCTTCCATTAAAGCACGAGTTTGCATTCTTGCGATTTCTGGATAAGTAACTGCTAAACGACATCCTCTATGTCCCATCATTGGGTTGAATTCGTGTAAGTCGTTACATACTGTTTGTACTTTTTCTACAGTAATTCCCATTGAGTCAGCTAATTGTTTCATTTCAGCTTCAGTTTTTGGAATAAATTCATGTAGAGGTGGGTCGATATAACGAACTGTCATTGGTAGACCACGTAATTCTTTATACATTTCTTTGAAATCACCTTTTTGGTAAGGGATTAATAAATTCAAGTATTTTTCTCTATCTTCTACTGTTTCAGAAAGGATCATTTTTCTTAAGTTGAAAATTCTTTCTTCATCGAAGAACATGTGTTCAGTACGGCATAGACCAATACCTTCAGCTCCTAATTCGATAGCTTTTTTAGTATCTTTTGGAGTATCAGCATTTGTTCTAACTCCTAATGTTCTGTATTTGTCAGCCCATTCCATAACGCGGCCAAATTCACCAGCGATTGTAGCATCTACTGTTGGAATTGCTCCGTCATAAATGTTACCAGTTGTACCATCGATTGAGATAATATCTCCTTCATGGTAAGTTTTACCAGCTAATGTGAATTCTTTCTTTTCTTCGTTCATAACGATTTCGCCACATCCAGAAACACAGCAAGTACCCATACCACGAGCAACTACTGCAGCGTGAGATGTCATACCACCACGAACTGTTAAGATACCTTGAGCAGCTTTCATACCAGTAATATCTTCTGGTGAAGTTTCAAGTCTTACTAATACAACTTTTTCACCTTTACCACCAATACCTTGGATAGCAGCGTCTTCAGCTGTAAATACAACTTTACCACAAGCAGCTCCAGGAGATGCTCCTAAACCTTTTCCAGCAGGAGTAGCAGCTTTTAATGCTTTAGCATCGAATTGAGGGTGTAATAATGTATCTAAGTTTCTTGGATCAATCATTAATACAGCTTCTTCTTCTGTACGCATTCCTTCATCTACTAAATCACATGCTATTTTTAATGCAGCTTGTGCAGTTCTTTTACCATTTCTAGTTTGTAACATATAAAGTTTACCATGTTCAACAGTAAATTCCATATCTTGCATGTCTCTATAATGGTCTTCTAATGTTTTGCATACTTCTTTGAATTGTTCGAAAGCTTCTGGGAATTTTTCAGCCATTTCATTGATATGCATTGGAGTACGAACACCTGCAACAACGTCTTCACCTTGTGCATTTGTTAAGAATTCTCCGAATAGTCCTTTTTCTCCAGTTGCTGGGTCACGAGTAAATGCAACACCAGTACCACAGTCTTCTCCCATGTTACCGAATGCCATTGATTGTACGTTTACAGCAGTTCCCCAAGAATATGGAATATCGTTATCTCTTCTGTATACGTTTGCTCTTGGGTTATCCCATGAACGGAATACAGCTTTAACAGCGCCCATTAATTGTTCTTTAGGGTCACTAGGGAAATCAGAACCGATTTTTGCTTTATATTCAGCTTTGAATTGATTTGCTAATTCTTTTAAGTCTTCAGCAGTTAATTCAACATCTAATTTAACGCCCTTTTCTTCTTTCATTTTATCGATAAGTTCTTCGAAGTATTTTTTACCTACTTCCATAACTACGTCAGAATACATTTGGATAAATCTTCTGTAGCAGTCATAAGCCCATCTTGCATTTCCTGATTTTTCAGCTAATGTTTCAACAACTTCTTCATTTAAACCTAAATTAAGAATTGTATCCATCATACCAGGCATACTTGCACGAGCTCCTGATCTAACTGATACTAATAATGGATTTTCTTTGTCACCGAATTTTTTACCAGTGATTTCTTCCATTTTAGTAATGTACTCATTGATTTGAGATTGAATTTCTTCATTGATTTCTCTACCATCTTCATAGTATTGAGTACATGCTTCAGTAGTAATTGTAAATCCTTGTGGTACTGGTAGACCAATGTTTGTCATTTCTGCTAAGTTAGCACCTTTACCTCCAAGTAAGTTTCTCATTGTAGCGTTTCCTTCGCTAAATAAGTATACATATTTGTGCACAATGATTCCTCCCTTGCCTATTATGTCACAGAAATATTTTATCATAAAAAACAAAAACAAGAGATAGAAACTCTTGTTTTTTTAAAACTTTACGTATAAGAATATTTTTTTATTTTTATTTGACATTTACTTTATAAATATATTTTTTAGTACTATAAAAGTTGTTTTTATCTTACTTATTTTTGAATAATTTTTGTATTAACTTCTAGCTCCCATTAAATTCGATGAGGAGTATCTTTTTAATCCTTGATGAAATAAGAAGAATGCTAAAGATACAAAGACGATGGTTGCTAGTACTAAGATAATTAAATTTACTATATTAAAGTCCATTAATAAGTGAACTGGGATCCAGCAAGCGAATCCACTTGGTACTAGAGTGAAGAAAATAATCTTAACTGTTCTACCGAAGATTACATCTGGATATAACGATGAATTTAATAGTGCTTCTTTTATAACATTCGTTAAATCACTAGATTTATAGAATACGAATGTTAAAGTATTGAAGATACAGATTATACTTGCATATATGAATGCTCCAAAGATAATTAAGATAGTATATAAGAAGATGTTCTTGATACTAAAGTTAAATATTATTAAAGCTATATAACCATATAATAAGTCTCCCCAAGCACTTGGTTCGGTACTGGATGTAGCTACGTAACATAATGGGTTTTTAGGTACTGTTAAGAATGCATCTAACTTACCTTCTTCAATATATTCTGGTAGTTTGTTTACACCATTAAATAAGATATGTGCTAGGCCATATGCTCCACTAGAGATAGCCCAGAATAGCATGACATTATTAAGAGTATAACCTCCTACTGTTTCTTTTATAGCAAAGATAGTTAACCATTGAATAATGAATGTTGCATTGTTGAATATCATCATTATTACGGAGGTAGCAAATGCGACATTGTTTTCCATACATTTCATTAGGTTATACTTGATACTAAGAAACATTATTTTTAAGTTTCCTTTAACCGCCGTTAACATTTAATTTCTTCACCCCTCTTTCATATACAATTTTTAATAATATAGTTATTACAATTAATGTAATAATTTGTGATAATAATACGTTTTTTAAAATACTTAAGTTGAAATCAATAATCAACTTAGCAGGTCCATAACTTACTCCATATACTGGAGTGAATTTTATAATAGTTTGAATAAATTTTGGAAACATTTCTAATGGGAATAATACTCCGAATATTAATACTATCTTACTATATACCATTTGGAATGGTTGGGAGTCTTCTACCCAGAAGGCAGATAAACTAATTAAGATTTTTACCATACCTGATATTAAGATAGCTAGTAAGAATACAGGGATTGCTGGTATTAACGAGATTAAGTTGAAGTTTTCGATTGGACCAGCGAAAACTAAACCTAAGATAACAGCAACTATTAAGAATAAGATAAATCTTACAAAAGTATCTGCTAAGAATTTACAGATTGTAAAACCAATATAGTTATATGGTTTTGTTACTTGGTAAGCAATGTTCCCACTTTTGATTGTGTTTCTGATTTCGTTAGTGGCTACTTTACTACCACTACCGAAAGTGATTATTTCGGCTAATAATAAATACCAAATCATTTGATTAAATGTGTAACCATTAATAGTACTACCTGGTTCACTATATAAGAAGTTCCATAGTGTTATTAATACTGACATTATGACAGCAAATCCAATAAATCTAAAGATTAGACTTGATGAATATTGTATTGTGTCATTGAATGTCGTTTTCATTACATGTAAGTATTTTTTCATTTTTTGTTACCTTGATAAATAGAACTGATAATTACTTCTAATGGTGTGTTTGAAATATTTATATCAATGATTTTATCTGGATCTAATAATTTAATAGCATCACTAATAGTTTTTTTAGTTAAGTCTACTTCTAATTTTAAATTGTAGTCTTTGTCTTTTAATATTGTGATACCTTCAACATCGTCTAGATTAATTTTAGTATTCATTTTAGCTTCGACAATCTTTTTATTTAAATAATGGTATTTTAAGTTTTCCATTGAATCATCTAATACGATTTCACCATTATTAACGATGATAACTCTTTTACATAATTTTTCGATGTCTCCTACGTCATGACTTGTTAAGAAGATAGTAGTTTTCTTTTCTTTATTTAATCTTTTTATAAATACTCTTATTTTTTCTTTAACTACTGGGTCTAAACCGATAGTTGGTTCATCTAAGAATAAGATTTCTGGTTCATGAATTAAGGATGCTACTATTTCACAAATCATTCTTTGACCTAGAGATAATCCTCGTACTGGGGTATTGATGAATGTATCTAGTTCAAAGATAGTTTTATATTCTTCGATACGTTTTTCTACTACTGACTCAGGGATGTCGTAGATGGCACCAAAGAATTTAAAGTTATCATATGGTGTTAAATGAATCCAAAGTTGTTCTTTTTGACCGAATACTGTTCCTATTTTATAAGCTAGTTCTTTGCGATTCTTTTGTGGGTTTATACCCATTACTGATACTTCGCCACTAGTTGGGAATAGGATTCCAGTTAACATTTTTATGGTAGTTGATTTTCCGGCACCATTGGGACCAATGAATGCTAGTATCTCCCCTTTTTCTACAGTAAAGTTTACTTTGTTTACTGCTTTTTTCTCTTTGTATTTTGGTTTAAATATTGCTTTTAGACTTCCTTTAAGACCTTTTTCTTTTTGTTTTACTTTGAAGGTCTTGGATAAGTCTTTTACTTCTATTGCTTTCATACTCACACTCCTTTTTTATTATTTCTTTTTAGTTATGGCAAGAATATGGCCACTATATCCAATTAAGTCTTCTCTTTCACATATTGAAAGATGATAATTTATATAGTGATTATATGTTTCTTCGTCCATTTCATTTATTGTATCAGCAATTAGTCTACCTGCGCCGTCTGTTGCGACGTAGTGAATTGTTTCTAGGTCTTCGTGGTTACTTAGTAATTCTTTTACTTCATCGAGATATGTCATGTAGAAGACATATTCTTCTTTGTTAATTGCTTTGTAGTAAGTATCGACCATTTTATCGTTACCGAAGTTAGATACTAAGTTATTTCTTTTGAAGCCCCAATCTAAGATAGTTATATCTGTTAGAATGAAGGCGAAGTAGATTATGCCGTCTTTTTTGGTTACTCTTTTGGATTCTTCGATTACTTTGTTACGTTCTTGTATATCGAATATATGATATAGAGGTCCTAGGACTAGGGTTATATCGAAAGTATTGTCTTTATATCTAGATAAGTCTAGGGCATTACCTTGAACTGCATTTATGTTCATATCAGGTGTTATTTTACTATTTAATACTTTTAGATTATCTTCTGATAGTTCTAGAGCTTCAACGTTGTAACCGAGTTTAGCGTAATACAGAGAGTATGCTCCAGTACCAGCTCCTACTTCTAAGATTTTATCGCCTTTTTTAAGATATTTATCTATATATGTGGTTGTTGTTATGAATTCTAATTTATGAGTTTGATCTTTGGTAAGACGTTCATCTTCTTCATAGTCAGCATTGTAATAGTTTTTAAGTATATTATCTAATTTTCTTTCCATAAATCCTCCTTTTTATAAGATTATTTCCATATTGATCTTTTGATTTTGGAAACCAATGTGTTTGTAAAATTTGATAGCATTATCATTGAATGACCATACACTTAAGTTAATATTATCACATTTGTTTTCTTTGGCAACTTTTTTTATTTCGTTAATTAGAGCAGAACCTACTCCTTTATTTTGAAAATCTTTTTTAGTACCAATAGTGTCAATGTGAAGAGTTTTTTTGAATTTTGTATGTCTACCTTCTCTTTCGATTATTGTAGCTAGGATAAAACCTGTTATTTTAGTTTCTTCTTTAGCTACTAGGAGAAATGTATTTTTGTCTTTTAATGCTATGTTAAATTCATCTTCTGTAAATGGATCAACATCTTTAAAGGTATTTACTGTTCCGTTAAGGTGGTGATCGTGCACTTCTTGAAATATTGCATGAATACTTTTGAAGTCTTTTTTGGTTGCTTTTTCGATGACCATATTAGTCACCTCCTTCTATTTTAGTTTTAATACTTTTGGTTCGTATATTTCTTTATAATTTACTAGAGATTCGTTAACATTTATAACGTATCTATATATTGGTCCTTCGTGGTATGAACTTAGATAGTTTTTGATTCTTATACCACCTAGGGCTTCCATAGTTTTATAGGATGCGGGATTATCTTGGTCACAGTCTAAGTAGACTTCTTTTAGACCTAGTTCTTGGCATCTTTTTAAAGCTAAGTATAAATTTATTTTGTTGTAACCTTTTTGTCGTTCTGATGGTCTTATGCCATATCCGATGTGTCCTCCACATTCTTGTAAACGAGAATTTAGAGAATGACGGATGTTTACCATACCGACTATTTTGTTATCTTCTTCTCTTACAAGATAGTAAGTATCAGCGGGGACTCGGTTTTCATCAGCTATATAGTTTCTATCTAATTCTAACTTTTCTAAGTATGCATTATAGTCATCTATGTAACGATCTAAACCGCCAGAACCATTTATCGAAGAATTATAAGCTAGATGTTCTTTTATATATTCGATTGCTTGTTCTTCATATTCTTTGGAAGGTATTATGTGTCTTAAATGTTCCATATTATATTTTCCTTTCTATTTATTTATTGCACTTCTAAGTACGAAGTTGTTGATATCGAATTTACCGTCTTCGATTACGAAGTTATATAAGTTTTGAAGATTGTGTCTATTTGGATAATCAAAACATTTGATTACTAAGTGGTTAAATTCGTTGTTTGGGAATTCTCCTATATCGTATTTTTCACGATATTCAGCATCTTTAAAGAATTTTTCTATCTTTTGTTCTGGTAAGACACAGTAACCGTTATTTGCTAGGTAACAATCGACTAAGTATTTTAAACAGAGATAGTATTGTAGTTCGTTATGATAAGCTGCTGCTAGGTATTCATCAAATGCATGCCAACAAGCGTAATATTTCATTAGGTCTTTTTCAGGGGCTTTTTCTTTAGCTGCTTGAGCTTCTTCTTGAAGTATTGGGATGATGTTGTTTCTGTCAAATAATACTTTTCCTTTGAGAAGCATGTTGGTCATAGCTCCACCGTGACCACGTTTATCTTCTTCTAGATATTCACGTACTTTATGAATCGGGTTGATGAAATATTCTATTAGATAGTTATCGACTAGTTTGTTACCTCGTTCGCGATAATCTACGTTGTCATTTAAGATTATGTATACGTCTATATCACTGTATTTATTTTGATTATTAACCGCGTAACTACCAACTAACAATATTGCTTCGACGTCTTCGTCATTTAAATATTTCTGTATAAATTCGTTTAGTGCTAGTTTCCACATACTTGGCACCTCCTTTTTATTTTATTTTTTCTTTAATGTTAAGTTAAGATTATGTTCGTAGTATCTTTTTAGATAATCGAGATAATCTTCGTAGTATTTCTTTAGATACTTGTATAAACATTTTTTGTAGTATCTAAGATCATCTTTTGTATATGTTGTCATATTATCACTCCTTCTTTTAATTTCTTGTTAAACGCATGTAGATGTCATCTACTGGTTCGTTGTTTCTTGTTGTTACGGCAGTGACACGGTTGTATTCTCTAAATCTTAAGTTTTCATAGACATGAATTGCTCTTTGGTTATGAGAGAAAACTACTAATCTTATTTCTTCTAAGTTAAGTTCTTCAAATCCGATAAGAATTAATCTTCTTATAACTTCTCTTCCAAGACCGTTATTTTGATATCTTGGTGTTATGAATAAACCTATTTCACAGGTATTATTTTCAATATCGTGGATTGAACAGTTACCAATGAATTCTTGATTATTTCTATTTATCATAGTAAATGTGAAGTCTTGTTGGTGTCTGTTTATCCAGGAGGTTGATTCTTCTAGGGTTGTTCCTTCTTGTTCGTCTTGTATGTAAGTGTTTATTTCTGGATTATTCATGTTGTTGTAATAATCTAATAAATAAGCTGTGTTTGGGGCGAATGAAGGAGATATGTTCGGTTTCGAATAGTATTTCCATAGTTGTACTCCTTTCTTGTTTTTTTATATCTTTTAAGTAAACAAAAAGAGCCACATATAATGATGTGACTCCGATATAAATCGTGTAGGAATTATAGTTCCCTATGTAGCTTTGATACATACTCACTAAGAGTACGATCTAAAGAGTATGTGATATTTATGTATGACAAAATAGACATACTTCGTTAAGAATCGTACATTAAATTGTTTTATTTGTTTAAAAATATATGTGACATAAGACCATAGTATTTGCATCATAAATATCACCTCTCTTTCATTTTTTGTTTATTCGTAGTTTTAAAAGATATAAAAAAGCCACGAATAAAACATTCGTGACTCCGTAAACGTGTAGGTTCTTCGCCCAGCACAGCTCGTTTTTAAAAACTTATGTGCTCTCACTTGATAAGAAAATAACACAATTAATTTTCTTTGTCAACTTTTTCTTTTTGCCTTGGAAAAGTTTGTAAGTAAACACTTCTTAATCTTTCATTTGTGATATGAGTATATATTTGAGTAGTTGAAAGTGATGAATGACCTAGTAGTTCTTGAACACTTTTTAGGTCTGCCCCATTATTTAGTAAGTCGGTTGCAAAGGTGTGTCTTAAGGCATGGGGAGATATGTTATGTTTTAGAGATGCTTCTTTAACAATATCTTCTATTATCATTTGGACTCCTCTAGAAGACAATGGTTCACCTTGATGATTTAGTAATAAATGGTTTGATCTTTTTTTATCGAGTAAGACTGGTCTTGATTCTTCTAGGTACATGTTTAAATATTTTTTAGCATAATCACCAAAGTAGACGATTCTTTCTTTGTCGCCTTTTCCTGTTACACGGATTTCTTTTCCATTTATATCGATATCATTTAAAGTTAAGTCAGTTAATTCTGAAACACGAAGACCTGATGCGTATAGAAGTTCTACTATAAGACGATTTCTAATACCAAGAGGTGTTTCTAGTTCGATGGTATCAAATATTTTTTGAAGTTCATCACTCTGTAGAAAGTTTGGCAGTTTCTTTTCTTTTTTGGGATTTCTAATTAATTTAAATTGATTTGTTTCAATTACTTTATGAATGACAAGGAATGAATAAAAGTGTCTTAGAGTACTAAGGATTCTGGAGATGGTTGTTTTGGAGTATTTTAAATCATCTAGGTATTTTAAGTAATCTCTTATTTCGTCTTTGTTTATTGTTTTATAATTAATCTTTTTTAGAGTGATATAACTATAATAGTTGTCTAAATCTCTTTCGTAACTAGAGATAGTTGTTTCTGGGTATCTTTTTTCGTTATGAAGATATTTTATAAAGTCGTTGATATTTTTATCTAGATTGTTCATAGTATCACCTTTAAAAATTATAACACATTAAAAGACTTAAGTTACATCTTAAGTCCTTTTTTATCTTTAAGTTCTTCTTCTAATTTACATCCGATATGATATAAATAATGAAGTTCTTCTGTTTCTAATGTTAATAGATCTTGAGTAGTTAGTTGGATTCCCTTTAGAGATATTTCTAGTTGATTGATTGCATCGATTAGAGAGCATCTTTCTACATCATCATCGTATGTACGACCAATTGGTTCGTATAATTTGAATCCTCTTGCTGCTAGATATTCATCACTAATATCTTCACCATACATTGCAACTGCTTCAGCTCTAGTTATGAAATGATATTCGTCTTGTTCAATTTCTATGTGTTCTTGATTGCTCTTTACAATATCTTTTACTACTTCTGATGTTGTTTTTTCTTTAATTGCTTCTCTTGCTTGTGCTGCTGTATCTGGTGCTGGAATTGAAGATTTAACTTTATTTGATTTACGAATTTTTAATGATTGTCTTATTTCTGATAATTGATTATATTTCATCTTTTTTAATTGTTCTAAAGTATGTTGAGGTGTATGTGCTGGATGAGTTTGATAATAATCAAAGATTTCTTTAGGATAATTATGCATTGCTGCTTCAATTCTTTTTTTCATGTTATATAATTGACCATCAGTTTTAGCTACTAACTCTCCTATGTCGTATGTTGTGTTAGCTTCTAAATAATCAATAATGTTTCTATATTCATAATCACTTAAGACCATATAATCACTTCCTATTATTAATATAAAGTATTTTTTGATTTTATGCAATTATGATATTAACTAAGTTTTAAATTTTCGGCTTCTAGTTTTATCAGAATCGTATCAGTTATTCTTAAGATAATTGTTCTTTTTTTAGCATAACTAATTGATTTAAAAATAGATAAAGCTGCTTTAATGCCGTTTTCACCGCGAATTTCAAATAAATCGAGATTTTTTAAAACGAATTTAAATTCTTCGACTTTTTCTTCACGATTTTTGAAGTGACAGATATTGTAAACTTGATTTAAAAATTCTTTGTTAGTACGATTTTTTATTATAAGCTTTATTAAGTCGTCTTCACCGAAAATAATATTATTTTCTTTAAAGAAAGTTCCTTCTTTTAATTCACGAGTACGATTTTTGACATTGTATATGATTGCAAAACTTTCAAATTCTTCAGTTGGTTCAACTAAGTGTTTGTCTAATAATTCGGTTAGGAGTTCTCTGGTAGTTATTTTTCTTGTGAATGCATCAATACCTTCTAATGTATTTAGATTTTCTCCATTATAAAATTTAGTTAGATGCCATTCAACTGGTAAAAAGTCGTTATTCTTTCTTTTAATAACTAATAGATAATTACGATAATCAACTTCCATAAAAATCCTCCTTAAGAGAAGAATTATATCATAATGGATTTGTTGTTGCAATAGTCTTTTTTATGTAACGAAGCTACTGATGAAATCAATAAAATCGACTACTTTAACTCCAAAAAATTCGCTAATGCCATTGCCAAGATTATAACCTAGATTTGATACGGAATTGGAGGTGTCGATGTTGTTTACAGAAGTATAATCTTTGATATCAACAAATTCGCCGTTTTTTACATCTTCTTCGAATTCTCTTATTTGTTCTTCTGTTAAAATGGTCTTTTGGGTTAGTAAGTTATTATTACTTTCGGCTTGAAAATAATTAATTAAGAAGAAAAGAAATAGTAATAAAAGAATTCTTCGAAAGATAATCCATGCTTTTACTGAGTTTTTCATATTTCACCTTCTAAATATTTTAAAAATACTTTAGCTAGGACTTCTATGGAATTGTTAAGTTCTTCTATTTCATTATATTGACCACCTAATTCGATTAGAATACAATTAGGACTTAAATCTTGATTGTAGATACCGTTTACACCTGCTCCTTCCTTTAAACTGATACCGCGTGTTATACCAGGGATAGTCTCTTCGAGGAGATTTCTTAATTCTTCAGATAACTTGTAATTACTTTCGTAGGAATCGTGTTCTTTTCCGACAACAAAAAGAATTCTCGCATACTTAGTATTATTATATTCTAAGAGAGTCTTTTCTAATTTAGAGGAATCACGATGTAGATCAATGATTAATTTTAGAGAATTTGTATTTTTAATAGTATCCTCAATAGCAATTCTTGAAGCACTATAACTATACTTATATGACCAATTATTACTTCTTAAAATATCTGTTATACTAGAATCTTCCACTATTGTAGGAATACCATAATCACTTAGATAATCTTGGAGGATTAAAGACATGGTCTTTACTGTTGGTTTTATATTGTATAGTTCTAGGTATTTATCTTGGTAACTTTCGGTTTCGTGGGTACTATAAATGTATATTAAAGGTTCTTTTTGGATTTCTTTTTCGACTGTGATAGATTGATTTTCTTTTAATTTAAAGTTATTACTAATTATGTTTTTAGGGTTAAGATAATTATCTATTAATGTTCCTTCGTATTTATTGTTTTTAGTGTTGGTTATGATATGAGTTATTATTTCGTAGTTAGATAATTTAGATAAGTATGTATGATAAATGATATTATATGAGGTATATAAAGATACTAAAGTAACTAATATTAGTAGAAATACTTTTGTTAGATTGAACTTTTTTGTTTTACGTGATTTGAATCTTTTTTTCATATATACTTTCTCCTTTTTACTAGTATAAATAAAGGATTTTTAAAAATAAGTCGAATTTTCTACTTTTACTTGCATTTATCTTGATAATTTAGTATAATTCTATTTGTATTCAAGGGAAGGAGCGACGAAGATGGCTAATATTAAGAGTTCTAAAAAAGCAATCAAAGTTATAGCTAAGAAAACTGAAGCTAACCATGATTATAAAGTTAGAGTAAAAAATTCAATTAAAGAATGCGAAAAAGCTATAGCTGCTAAAGACGTAGCCGCTGCTACTGAAGCTGTTAAAAAAGTACAAAAGAACGTTGATAAAGCTGTTAGCAAAGGCGTTATGAAAAAGAATGCTGCTGATAGAGAAAAATCAAGATTAAATACAAAAGTTAAAGATATGAAGTAATATTACTTCATTTTTTTATTTGTAAATTCAAATAGAAATTAATATTTTATTAATTTCTTTTCTACTTGTTATGATATAATTAGTCTATGGTGATTATATGATAAAGATAAAGAGGTTTATCTCTCTTCTACTTAGTATTATCATTGTTGTAACTATTGTTATTAATAAAGATAAATTAATGGATAGATTAGATGATATTTTCAATAATACTAAAGAAGTTCTTATTTATCCAGGTAATGGTTATCAAAAAGAATATGACTTTTTGAAGTTAAAACAATCTACTGATTATATTCCTTATAGTTATGATGATTTAGTTAATATATTTTATAGTGTTTTAAATCAAGGATGGGATAAATTTACTTTTTATTGTCCTGTTGAATATACTGATTGTTTGAAAGATGTGGCAGCAATCAGCTATGATGAAGTGCTTTTATCAGAAATTAATAATTATGTTCATCCTTATAATAGTTATTCTACTATTAAAACACTTTATGATGAAGCTGGTGAAGTTACAATAAGAGTTACTTATCTATATAATGATGAAGAAATAAAAAAGATAGATGAAGAAATTAATAGAATATTAACTAATAAAATATCTAGTGATATGAATGATGAAACAAGAATTCGTGTATTGCACGATTATATTATAAATAATACTAAATACGATAAAAAACGTGAAGAAAATGATACTAGTGATTATGATTCTTCTAGAATGACTGGTTTATTATTTCAAAATTATGCTGTATGTAGTGGTTATACAGATGTAATGGCAGTAATGCTTGAAAAATTAGGAATTAAAAATTTTAGAATAGCTAGTAAGAATCATATATGGAATGCTGTTTATATTAATGGTGAATGGAAACATCTTGATTTAACTTGGGATGATCCAGTTAGTAATGATGGAAAAGATTTGTTAGACCATTCTTACTTTTTAATTGATACTTCTACTCTATTAAAACTTGATAAGAAAGAAAATGAACATGTCTTTGATACTACATTCTATTTAGAATTTAATAACTAAAAAAGAACTCGATGAGTTCTTTTAATTTGCAAATAATATCTTTTCACTGTTATATGCTTTTATTATAAATGTTATAACTATTAGAGTATAACAGATAGTTGATGCTGATGTAATAAGTATATTTATTATATCGATGTTATTTGTGAAGATATCACTTAATACTTGAGTTATATTACATATTGGTATTAAGTAATATAGATGAGAGATATTTATTTCTAAGATAGAAACAAACATAGGAATTGTTGCTACTAGAGTTATTAAACTACTTTGTCCTTGAGCTTCTTTATATGATTTAGCAAATGCTGTTAAAGCTAGGGAGATACCAGCTATGAAGATGGAAGCTGCTAAGACAATTAAAATACTTCCGACGATTGTACTGAAATTAAAAGTGACATTAAGTGTTTCGAAGATACTATATTGTTGTTTGCCGAAGTGTAAACTTAGTATCATGAATAATAAACTGCATAACGCACTTATAAACCCAATTATAACAGAAGATAAATACTTACCAATAATTAATTCATTCTTCTTTATAGGGAATGTTAAGATTGTTTCTAATGTACCATTTTCTTTTTCAGTAGCAGTTGTTTGGATTGTCATGTTACTAGTAGAGATACAGATAGATAGAATAATATATGTTATTGAGATACTTAAAAGTAAGACTACAATATAATTGTTACTACTTAATTCATTTTCTTCAATACTGAAATTATTGTAAGCTTGTTGTAAGTCTATTCCCTCTTCTACTAAGTAATTGTTAGTTAGAATAGTACTATAACTTTCTAGATATTGATAGATAAGCTCTGCAGTTGTTATACCTCCGCTATTGCTTGTATCGATAAAGATATTGTATTTATTATTATCTTCTTGATACTCAATATAACCAGTTATTTCTTTTGAATCATAAGATTCTTGCATTTCATCAACTGTATTAAAGCTTTCGTAATTTAGATGTAATTCTTGAAGAATGGATTCTTCTTCTTTTGATAAAGTATAATTGATTCCTATTTTATACTCTGTTACTTCGTTGTCCATATTATCATACATATTTCCGTATAATAAAACCATGAAAGGAATCATTAATGGGTAGATGAATAATACAGCGATTGTTTTTTTATCTCTTAAGATACTTCTTAATTCTTTTTTGATTGTTGTAATTATATTATTCATTAGAAACACCTCCAATAAGCGCAAAGAATGCATCACGTAAGTTAGTAGTTTTTGTTTCTTTAATTATATTTTTTGGTGTTCCTTCTTTGATTATTTTACCTTTATGAATAAGTATTACACGGTCGCAGATATTTTCGGCTTCTTCCATGTAATGAGTTGAATAAATTATACATTTATTATTCTTTTTTTCTTCTTTAATAAAATCTAGGATTACTTTACTGGAGATGATATCAAGACCACTTGTTGCTTCATCAAAAATGTAATAATTAGGATTATGGATGATACAACGAGCAATATTTACTCTTTGTAATTGTCCAGTTGATAGATTGCCAATTTTTTGATGAAGAAGATCAACGATATTAAATCTTTTTGATATTTCGTTTATTCTTTCTTCTTGAATACTTTTATCTACTTTGTAGTATTCGCAACACATTTTAAATAGTTCGTAAGGTGAAATGTCTTTATATAATTTAGTGTTTCCTGATAGATATGAGATTTGTCTTTTTATTTCTTCAGCAGATGTTTTATAAGTTTGATTATCGATCTTAATTGTTCCTGTATCAGGAGTCATTATTCCAGCTATCATACGAAGAAGAGTTGTTTTACCGGCACCATTTGGTCCTAGAATTCCTACTACTTCGCCTTCTTTAGCTGTTAGGGTGATATTATCATCGGCAAGGAATTCTTGTTGTTCTTTTTTATTTATCTTTTTAACGAATTTTTTAGAAACGTTATTTATTTCAATCATTGTTTTCACTCTTTTCTATGTAATTACTTACCTCTTCTATTGTATTATTAAAGTTTTCAAAATCGACATTAAACCATTTAACATCTAGTTGATTATTAAAGAATGTATACTGTCTTTTAGCGTAACGACGAGAATTTTGTTTTATTTTATCTAATGCTGTTACTAGATCAACTTTGTTATCAAAGTAATTATATAATTCTTTGTACCCTATTCCGCCCATTAGTGGTTTTGTTTTGATACCTTTATCATAGAATGATTTTGCTTCTTCTAGTAAACCATCTTCAACCATTATGTCTACTCTTTTGTTAATTCTATCATACAAGATATTTCGGTCGGTAGTTAGACCAATTAAGTAGTGGTCATATAATTTTACTGGTTCTGGATGAGTTATTTCTTCTTTATTTAGAAATCTTTCCATTCTGATACGATTATTTGGATGGATTGTGACATTAATATCTTTTTCTTTAATCATTTTATATAGTTCTTCATTTGTATACATAGAGTAATCTTTTTTAGGAGAAGATTCTTCTGTAAAACGATAATCATATAGAGCTGCTTTTAAGTACAAACCTGTTCCACCCACAAAAATAATATTTTTATCTTTGAATTTTTCGATTAAGTTACGAGCATCACGTTGATAGTCGTATACTGTGTAATCTTCATCTACTTCTTTAATATCAAATAAATAATGAGGTACTCCGTCTTTTTCATCTTCTCTGACTTTGGCTGTACCGATATTTAAATCTTTATATACTTGCATAGCGTCACAATTTATTATTACTGCGTTATATTTTTTAGCTAGTTCGACTGATAATTTAGTCTTTCCTACTCCAGTTGGACCTACAATACAAATAATCATATAATCACTCCTTTATTTGTTTATTATAGCACTTATTACTTTTGTTAAAAAGGGAATTAATTGACTTTGAAGACTTGAGAGCAATAATTGACTGAATATATCGTTTATGATAGTATAAGTCTCGTTTTAAAGGGGAATTAATATGACTTATTTTGATACTTTAAATAAAAAAGCTTATGAAGAATTGGGTAATACTTTTGCTTTATTTAATCCATATCCATTAGATACTATACAGCTGGAACATAGTGATATTGTAGCAGATGAAATTATTACTAATTATAAGAAAAGGAATATTTCTGATGATAAAGATATTTCTTTTGAAGAAATGATTACTAGAACTAAGAAAGTTTTTGGAACTGATGGGATTGGTTTTGCATATGTAGGTGGTGCTGCTAGTAGTATTTTATCTAGTAGCAAATATTCAAAACGTTTAAGTATTTATGATTTTGATTTTGAAGTACTTTCAAATCCTGCTTTTAATGGATTTTCTTATTATAAGGTACCTAATGTTGTAATAATTCCTGAATACTTTACTTTAGCTTCAGTACATTTTTTAGTACATGAAACATGTCATATATTAAAAGAACTTAATTTTGCAGAATGTAGAGGGATTTATAGTGATGAAGATGTAATTCCTATTGCGATTGAATTGATTAGTGCTTTTGAAAGTAAGAATTTTGATGTATTTAAAAAGCGTGAATACTTAATGCAAGATATTGCTGATTTATATATGAAATTATCGAAGGATAAAGCGTATATTGCTAAAGAAGATATGATTGCTTTTAATTCTTGTTATAGAAAATGTATTATGTATTTAAATTCTTTCTATTATGCGATGAAATTATTTAGTAGATATTTAGAGGATAAAGAAACTACATTAGAATATATTGAGATGGTATTAGTTGGAGAAAGTACTACTAAAAGATTGATAGATGTTTTATTTACTGAAGATGATATTGCTTATGATATTGGTCTTAGTGAATTTAGAAGTAAATTAAGATAAAGAAAAAGAAAAAGAACTTGGGGCACCCTCCGTAAGGAAGGTGCCCCAAGGTGGCTCTGTATCTCAATTTAATATTATCGTTATCATACGGCGTAGCCTTCGGGTTATGCCGTTTTTCTTTGACCTCTTGTTTTGAGGTGTTCTTGGAAGTGTACTTCCATTTCTTCGGGAGAAGGTTCACGGATAATTCCAACACCGTTGTAGTGAATTTCTACGCTTTGGTATCGCTTTCCATCCTTGTATTCGGGTTTGCCGACTACAATCTTTTGGATAAATTCGTGTACCAATTCGGGTGTCAGCTCCGTAAGCTGCGTTACTGCCTTTGCCTTTTCAATGAAACGCTGTAAGCCTTCTGTTGCGATTTTCGCATCTTCAAGCTCGGTTTCGAGTTGCGGAACTTTTCTTTTCAGTTCCTCTTGCTCGGTTTCCAAAGACATTGACATCGTGGCAAAACGGTCATCGTTTATCTTGCCGATTGCATTATCTTCATAAAGTTTTTGGATAATGCCGTCAATCTCTCGGATACGCTTCTTCGCCTTGTCAAGCTCCTTGCGTTTCTCTGACAGTTCTTTTTTCTTCTTCTCACCGTATTCCTCCAACTGTCTTTGTGCAAATACTTTTTCGTAGGTCTGCACATACCACAATACCCGTTGCATATTTTCAAGCACAAGGCTTTCAACAACTTTCTCACGGATATAGTGGGCAGAACACACATCGGAGTTCTTACGATACGAGGAACAGAAGAAATTGGCTTGCTCCCGCTTGTAGTTGCCCGTAACACTGTAATACAGTTTCTCACCGCAATCGGCACAGTAGAGCAGTCCCGAAAACATACTCACAATTCCGCTTTTCGTTGGTCTGCGGCGGTGTAGTCTTAGTTCCTGCACAAGCTCAAAGGTTTCCCGATCCACAATGGCGGGGTGGGTGTTCTCAAACACTTGCCATTCCTCCTGCGGTCTTTCCAATCGCTTTTTTAATTTGAAAGACTTGCTTGTGGTACGAAAGTTTACGGTGTCACCGCAACACTCCTGCTTATCAAGAATATTGGATACTGTGTCGGCTACCCATCCAAACGGAACAGCGGGCGGCTTACTGCATTTTCTGTCTATGCTTCTCCAATATTCCGTAGGAGTCATAACCTCTTCTGCTTTGAGTTTCTTCGCAATCTGTGTCGGTCCGAGTCCCGAAACACAAAGGTCAAATATTCTTCGCACGACCTTTGCGGCAGGCTCATCCACAATCCATTGTTCCTTATCTTCGGGGGATTTCATATATCCGAAAGGTGGATTGGTGGTCAAGTGCTTTCCCGACATTCCTTTGCTCTGCATTACTCTGCGTACTTTATCGCTGGTGTTTTTAGCGTGCCATTCGTTGAATAAGTCCTGCATCGGAACAATATCACTAATGCCTTTTGCGGTATCAATATTGTCCATTATGGCGATATAACGCACATCCAAGCGGACAAAATCTTCTTCCATAAGCTGACCGACTATCAAGCGGTTACGCCCAAGTCTTGAATGGTCTTTTACCACAAGATTAGCGACCAAGCCTTGTTCCGCAAGCTCCATTATTTCCATAAATGCCGGTCTTGCAAACGTAACACCCGAAAATCCGTCATCATAGAAAAATCGGGGATTAGGCAGCTTATTGTCCTTTGCATACTTTTCGAGTATGGCTTTTTGATTTTGAATACTGCCCGACACGCCTTCCTTTTCGTCATCACGACTGAGTCTTGCATATAGGGCGGTAATACGTTGCTTAGCCTTTTTGCCTTGTTTCGTATCGGGAATATAAGCGTTATTCACGCTGTAATCCAACTGCGAATTGGCACCGGCGGCTCGCCGGTCTGACTGTTTATTGCTCATATAGCTCCTTTCCACAGCCAGATATGATATAAATTGTAGGTACAATTATAATACCATATCCGCTGTTAAACTTCAACACTTTAAAGTGGTGTTCTGAAATTTGTTACATCTTTTTCAAAATTATTCGCTCTGTTTTTTCAAGCAGAGTTTCCTTTGCATCCTTGTTAAAATGCGTTGTGACCGTGTAAACCGTGCCGTCAATCTCTGCATTAAAATTGACGGGGTGCGGATACTGCGTCTTACGAAACCACGCTATTCTTTCCTCTTTGGACATATCCATCAGCATTGCGGTTATATCGTCAATGATGGCGTAAATCTCACCTGTTCTGTCAAATTCGGTGTAATCTTTATCTGTCATCGTTCCCACCCTCCTCTCTGTCGTTCTCTGATTTTCTGTTGTTCGGCTTGTTTTGCCGCAATTTCGTTAGCGTAGAACATATCCGTTTTCTCTTGAATTTTTACGGAGCGTTCTTCTATGGCTTTGTTCATTTTCAGTTGTTTCCGTAGTTCAGTAATCCGTGTCGTAACGCCTGCTTTTTCTTCCCGTAGAGTTTCTTTTTCGGCGGGTGTTGCTCTGCGGATTTTGTTTTGCAGTTTGGTACGAACCTCTATGAGCTTGTTCATATCGCTCTTAATTTTTGTTCGGTCAGCGTAAAGATCGTCAAAGGTTTCTATATGGTATTTGCCCATATACCGTACCTGCTCTGAAATCTCATCGAGTTTCTTTAAGTCCTCTTTGAGATACGGACTTGTAGGTTTATAGTCGGTGTTTTTCGGCAAGTATCCGAGCAGATAACAGTAATGCAGATACAAGCGGTAGATGTGGCTTGTCCGATGGAACGGCTGAAACCAATCCTTTAAGTCCTGCGGCATTTCCTTCGGGTAGGAAATATATGCCCGTCTGCTGCCAAAAGAAGCGTATCTGCCAACCGACCATTTTAGGTTTTCGGGTGTCCATCTTTCGTCAAGGGTATCAAGCCTTGTGAAGTGTTCATACTGCGGTAATTTTATTTTCCAATGCTTACCCGTGAAGTCGGTAATATATCCTTTTCGCCTTAAATATTCTTCTATATATTTCGGACTTCGGCTGTAATCAATGGCTTCTCGCACATCCTCACGGTACACGTTATAACGGGTAGGCTTACCGCTTTTCTCATCAAGCCATACTTGCCGTGACGGTGCTTTGCGTGGATTTTTAATAACCGACAAGCCGTGTTCTGCACAAATGCGGTCAGATACACTGCGTAGTTTTCTTTGCTCTGCTTTGGAATAATCGTACTTTTTACCGTCAATAAAGGATACGGAATTAAAACAAAAATGATTGTGCAGATGGTCTTTATCAAGGTGGGTAGTGACAATAATTTGATACCGATCACCCCACATTTCTCTTGCGGTCTGCAAACCGATTTCGTGTGCTTCTTTTGCCGTAACCTCATCCGGTTTGAAACTCTGATACCCGTGCCAAGCAATATATCCGTTTTCTTTTCCGTACTGCTTTTTCGTTAGGATCATCTGCTGCAAAGCAATTTCCTTTAAGCAGTTTATAGTGGAAACGTATTCGCCCTGCTCGGTGGCTTCGGGGCGGCTGACATAGGACATAACCTCCCATAGCGGTTGCAAACTTGGGGTGTTTGCAACGGTCTTTTCTGGATTTTCCACATAGGCAATAAGGTCTTTTAAGCGACCTTCGATATGCCATAAACTTGTAGTAGCCACGTCGCATCACACTCCTTTCATCGTTTCCGCCGCAAGCGTCGAAAACTCAACAATCCGTGGATGCTCCTTTTCCCCACAAAGCTGGCTTTGCGGGGACCCCGTTTCTACCTCCTGCAAATCGAGAATTAGACACTCAATTTCTTTACAGACATTTAGTGCTGACGGCTCGTATTTTGCACATTCCTTAAAGCCTTTGTGAACTCCATAGAGTGCTTCAAGCAGTTCCCAAAACGCTTTTGTGGGTTGCGGCTTCGGTGTTTTGCCCTTGCAGAGCTGCCGCACAAATTCCGATTGTGACAGTCCGCATATCTCTGCCGAGCGTTCCAACTTTTCCTTTTCTTCTTCGGTTAATCGTACCGAAATCCGAACAGTATCTTTATTTTTATCTTTCAATTTACATCATCTCCATTCTTAAATTCATTCTTTTCAACGGGGTATTCAGTGGGTGTCCCCTGAGTATAGTCCACATCCCTTTAGGGTGTGGATTGGATTTTGGTGTCAAAATCCGATGCTCGCTATATCTGTGGACAGGCATAGTGCTTTCTTTTATGGCTACTCCTATCTCTCAAACAGAACCGTCACCGCTACCGTACACGGAACTGTCACTACGGGAATAACAGAGATTGCATAACCCTATGAGCCGCTTTCGGTTGGTGCGGCGGAAGAATACGTCAATACCTTTACCTTTGTAGAGATATTGGTAATCATATTTCCGTAATAACTTTGTGACGGTATTTGGTGGGGTATAGTTATCCCCGACAGCGTTCAGAAGGTCGGTAGCAGTACCGAGCCATTCTTTCCTTGTCTGCATAAAGACAACTACCTTCCGAAGGAAAGGGTGTTCTTCGGTCAGTACCGGCATCCCCGTCTGTGGTATATCTCCGAGCATTTCGGCTACGAGCCGTTCACCTTTTGTCATCTTCATTTCGGCTCACTCCCTTCGGTTGGTTTCGTAATTTATTTTTCTGCTTCTTGGCATATTCACTTGCCGCCGCTCGTCGCTTATCGCTATACGGCTCGGTCAACCGAAAACAAAATCTTCCTTTCGCAACTTCAAAGGAAAGTCCGCCATCCTCCGTATCATCGATCAGCCTGCATAAATCGGGATGCTTTTGTGCATAGGCGGTCAATCTGTTTTTAAGATCGGTGTTGTAGGTGTTTACCGTGATCCAACGGCTTGCTTCATCGAAGAATATCTCGGTTGTTTTCTGCGACTTTTTTAATCCTGTTTTCATAAGCTCACGCTCCTTTCAAAAATTAGCTTGTTTTTTCTTTAGTTTTGTAAGTAGGGCATTTTTGCCCGATTTTTCACAGTTCAAGACTTGTGAAAAATACGGATTTTCCGATAGGAATACCTCTAACGATGCGGACACCCTTAAAACCTATTCTTTTTGGAAAAATACCGACTTTTACAGTTCAAGAGCCAATTTGCCGTTCTACCCGAATGTCGTTCCTGCCCCTGCTTTTTCAGCGGCGTTTTCTCGCTCGTTCCCATAAGAGAAGTCTTGGCGGAGTATCCCATTCAGACGGTCATTCAGTTGTTAAGTACAAGCGGCTAAAAATTATCCCCTCAAGGAGTAGCCAGCGAAAAGGGGTAAAATATTCGGTTTTTGCGAAAAATTCACAAAAAATTCATATCCCTCAATAAGTAGGCAGCGAGAAGGGCAAAAATATCACCTTTTTGCAAAAATTCCTCAAAAAATTTTATCCCTCAAAGAGTAGGCAGTGAGAAAGGCAAAAAATCCAATGTTTTTGAAAATTTCTTCTCTAATATTTAATTGGGAACTTTTTATGCTTTTCAGCAAAGTTGTTCTTGAAAAATGGCAAAACAAAAAAACCGCTACACAGACATCAAGTATCGGCGGGAGCGTTGCTCTCGCTTCAAAATGATGTTCTATGTAACGGCTTTGAAATTCAAAGACGGGACTGTTTCTCACCCGAACACTTGCTAACAGTACCAAAACGCATAGAGTGGTGGGTGACGGTATTTTCTCTTAGCATACCGCCGGCTTTAGGTGGCTTTGCCACATCTCAATCTCACATCATATTCAGTTGTAACCCCTCATAAGAGGTATTTTATTATACACTATCGAACTAATGTTTGTCAATGATTTTGGTGACGGTTTTGAATATTTGTCATAAACAGGGGAATACTATTAAGTTAGGGTATAAGCAAAGGCACCGACGAAGCGATGCCTTAATCTCTTATTCTTCTGACTGAAAATTCATTGAGTAGTCACCAAGAGTAACAATCAACGTAGGAGTATAGGTTTTTGTACCATTGTGATCGGTATATTCCGTGTTTGCTGTGACAGCCATTCCGCTGTTGGCGGCAGTTTCCAATTCATAGATAGCACCATCCGGATTCGTGGAAGAGAGCTTATATGTTCCTTCATAATTTTTGTGGTTCGTCTTATCCTGAATAGTAAATTTACCATTTCCAACTGAACATTCAAGATCCACAACAATAATGTCTTTGAGTTCTTTGTGCAACTCATAATGCTCTGAACCACACGCAACGATAGAACCATCCTCTCCGGACTGTACCAAAGTCAATTTCCATTGATGTCCTTCAATCTTCACTCCGTCCGAGCCGCATCCAGTTAAAGCCAAGGCTAAGACCAAAACGGCAGACAGGATTAACCAAATTTTCTTCATAGTGAGCCTCCAAAATTAACTGCGTTTTGTCTTAATCAATCCGACAATCGAAATCACGACAGCCGCCACAGCCGCAATGATTGCTCCGTACTTTATGGATATATTGGATACATAAATGTCGGTTGGAGCATCATATCCACCGATAATAGATGTGCTTGAATTGATATCGTTCATCACAGAACGATAATACACAAACCCGATCAGTTCACTCAAAAGCATAAATGCAGCAAGTATAATTACAACAATAAATACTGTCCGCCAAATCTTTCTTCGCTTTTCATTTCGTTTGGCAAATTGCTCGTTGAGAACTTCGAGTTTAGCAGCAATAGCTTTCAACTCAGGACTTTCCTCCGATGCGACTGCTTCGCCCAGTAAAACACCGACTGTAGTACCCAATTCATCCGCAAGCCGTATCAGCATCTCGGAGTCCGGGACCGATAAACCTTTCTCCCACTTTGAAACCGTCTGTCGAACCACATTCAGTTTTATGGCAAGCTCGTCTTGCGACAGCCCCTTTGAGCGCCGAAGATTTCTTAAATTATCACTTAGCATATCAATGCCTCCTTTTTTATGAGATAATTATACCGATTTTAACCTGCGACTTCAAGCAACGGAGGTTAACATTTCCGCAACTGCAGTAAAAGGCACCGCCGAAGCGATGCCTTTAGATGATTTTAGCTATTTAATATTGCTTTCAAACCACTCTGTGATTTCAGGTGACATTTGATAGTAGGACAATGTTTTAGTTATATTGATCCATCCATATGAAGGATAATACTGTATAGTAAATCGTAATCCGTCTTTTGTTTCAATAAGAATATCTTTTCTGTCATCTGCCACACGAGTATATACTTCAGAGCCTATATCTCCGCCACCCGCATCTTCCGCCTTTTTCAAGTCATCAGCAAATACCAAATCGTGATACTCGTCAAAACTAAAATCGGACAGTTTTGAAATCTTTGTATAAAAATCGGAAATGGTTGTGGCATCTACAATAGCTTTGCCATTTGCTTTCCAATAATTGTCTGACTTTACCGGAGTTATGCTGATAATATCGGTTGCATCATCAATTCCATACACATCAAACGCCGATTGAATTGGTAGCGATTCATTGTTTTCTACCAAATAATTGCAAAACCACGCATAGTAGTAGGTGTCGCCATCTTTAAGAATTCTAACTGCTTTGTAAGGAGCAGGTTTATATTCAAATAATTCGATAGTGGTTGTTGCATCTGCTACCACATAATTACTATACTCAGCTTCAAGAACAGCCTTTTGCAAAAATACAATGTGGTTTCCGATGATATCCTCTGTAATCTCATTTGGTAAACCGAACTTTTTAATTGTTTTAGTATCTTCAATAACTTCCAAGTAAGAATCATCATATTCAATTAGAATAACTGCATCTACAATATCTTTTTGGTCAGGTGATATAAACAAATCTTTAGCAAACGGGAAACCGATTGCTAAAACAAGAGCAAAACAAGCTGCCGCTGCTACCCATTTATACCATACTTTTTTAGAGGTGCTTTTTACTGCACCGGTGTATTCGGTAGCTTCGTCTATATACTTCGGATTGATATTCTCAATCGTTTCGGAAATTTTTTTCCTTTTCATAGAGATACTCCTTCCTTAATCAGATGTTTCTTCAGCTTTTCTCTTGTCCGAGAAAGCCGAACCGATATGTTGTGGTTGCTTGTATGAAAGAGCTTGGCAAGATCATCAATGGAGTCTGAATGCCAATAACGGCGAACAAACATTATTCTGTTTTCCTGATCGAGAGTTTCGAGAAACTTATCAATGATTCGTGCGGTTTCAATAGCATTGAACTCATCTTCCACCGATACAGAGGAAGGGAAACAGTTTTCGAGTTCATCTAATGCTACATCATAGATGCTGTTTCTCTTTGCCGCCGTATTTGTATGATACTTTTTAATAGCAAGATTACGAACTATTCTGCAAACATAGCTTAATAACGGATTCGGATTTTGAGGCGGTATTGTATTCCACGTTCCAAGATAAGCATCGTTCACACATTCTTCAGTATCTTGCGTATTGTTAAGTATATTAAAAGCAACCTTTAAGCAAACTGAGCCATATTTATTCGATAGTTCAATGATTGCCTGCTCTGAGCGTTCAAAGAACAACTCAATTATTTTCCTATCGTCCAAATTGCTCACCGTCCTTTCTGCCTCAACTATATACTACGGTTTTGGCAGGAAATATCTCATTGTTTTTTGCTAATTATAACATAAATCATCGAATTTTTCTACTATACGCATAATAGCGGCAGAGAGAAGTCGCTCCCTGCCACCATTGTCGGTTAATTGTAAATGATATCGTGATTTACGATTTCTGTGGCTCTGCTGCGGATATTGTTCATACGACCAACCCACTCCATTTGGTTATCCGCTTTGAGTTTCTCGGTTACGCCCTCACGCTCTGCCATCTGTTTTACGAGCCGAAAAAACATATCCTCAGCCTGCGTGTCCACATCTGCAAGGTAGCCGTTCAACTTGCCGCTTGTAAGCAGATTAGTGTATCGCACCTTATGGTGTTGCTTGATGTATCTCAAATGCCGCTGTCCCCATACACCGATTTCAACTTGTTCTTCATCGGGGAGTGCAAGGCAAGGGATATAGTAATCGCCCTGTAATTCGTACCACAAACCATTCTGCTCGTTATAAATTTCATTTTTCATTATGTAATCCTCCAAATATATTGATTTTCCTACAATTTCAATCAATCCGGCTGATTACAAAGCCAAAGGGAGAAGCTACTTCCTTACGTAGCCTCTCCCTTTTGCAGTTCTTTTTTTAGTTCATTGCTCTTTTAAACATTTTTTCTAGGTCGTATATAGTGAATTTTATGATAGTTGGACGACCATGAGGACAGTTGTATGGATTATCAGTGTTAACTAGTTCTCGTAAGATTTCTTCTTGGGCTTCATGACTGATATTTGTGTTGGCTTTAATGGACATTTTACATGCTAATGTGATAGCGATATGTTCATTAAATTTTACTCTATCAAATCTTGAACCGATACTGATAATTGAATCAAATATTTTATGAATTGATTCTTCTTCATAACCAGTTTTTAACCATGTAGGATGTTCTTTTATAATAAATGTATTAAGACCAAACTCTTCTACTACGAAACCTAAATCAGTTAAGACATTCATATTTTCTTTTATTGTGATGAAGTCACTACTATTTAGTTCGATGTTTATCGGAAATAAAGGAGCTATTGTAGTAGTTTTTTCTTCTTTTAAAGCTTTTAAATACTTATCATAGTTGATTCTTTCTTGGGCAGCATGTTGATCTATTAAATATACTCCTTCATCATTTTGAGCGATTATATAAGTTCCTAGTGCTAACCCAACTGGGTATAATACTAGATTTTTTAATTCGGGATTTATAATTACTTCTTTGGTTGCTGTTTCGTATTCGAAAGGTTCTTCTTTGACACTAAAATCTAATTCAGTTTGAAAAGTATCTTTTATCTCCTCTTCTTTACTCTTTTCTTCTACTATTTCGTTTTTTACCATAGTACTTGGTAGAGAGATTGTTGCTTCTTCTTTTAAAGCGTTGGGAATAAGTAGTTCTTGATATAGTTTACTTTTAATAGTATCTACTATCATATTATATAATTCGTTTTCTTTACTTAGTTTGATATCTTGTTTTGTAGGATGGATATTAACATCGATAAGTGTTGGGTCTGTTTCAAATTTTAAAACTACGATTGGGAATTTTATATCAGGTTTGTATGTATAGTAAGCGTCATTGATTGCTCTATTTAAGTCATTATTTCTTACTACACGGCCATTAACGATTGTTATCATATGGTTACGATTTGATTTTAAGACTTCTGGTTTACAAATGTATCCTTCCATATCGTAGTCGTCTGTTGAACCTTTTACTTCTAACATATTGCTTGAAACGTTTAAACCATATATTTCATGGATTGTTTTTAGTAAGTTATTTGAACCGCTTGTTTTAACGATTGTTTTGTCGTTATTAGTTAGTTCGAACTTTATTTCTGGATATGATAGTGCTAGTTTTTCGATGAATGAGACAGTATTTGCTAGTTCATATTGTTCACTTTTTAAATATTTTAAACGAGCTGGTGTATTAAAAAATAAGTTAGAGATACTTATTACAGTTCCTTTTCTAGCATCGGATGGTTCATTTATTTCTAGTTTGCCACCTTTAATATGGATATGTGTTCCGATATCGCTAGCACAAGTTATTAAATCGACTTCTGACACTGAAGCAATAGATGGTAATGCTTCACCACGGAATCCGAGAGTATTAATAAAAAATAAATCATCTTCACGTAGAAGTTTTGATGTAGCGTGTCTTTGGAAAGCTAAAAGTGCATCTTCACTTTCCATACCTACTCCGTTATCGGTTATCTTTATTTCTTTAAGTCCACCATCTAATAAGTCTATTTTAATATTGTCTGACTTAGCATCGATACTATTTTCGACTAATTCTTTTACTACGGAAGCACATTTTTCAACTACTTCACCAGCAGCAATTTTATTAGCGAGATTTTCACTCATTACTTTTATTTTTCCCATATGAAACCCTCCTTATTATTTGATTTTTATATTTTCAATAATCCATTCTGTTTTGTTATTTTCATCATTTTTACTTTCAGCAAAAACGAATGTTTTATTTTGTCTTTTTTTATTTGGTATCTCTCCAGGTAATGTTGGTTCTAAGATTATTTCGGTTGCTTCAACTTCAATATATATTCTTGAATTTGCTTTAGTAATATTTCTTATATGAAGATTTTCGATTGTATTTAAAAAGTTGGTTTTGTTTTGTTGTTCAATGTAACATTTTTCAGTTTTTATAATATTTTCAACTGTTTTAGAAGTTAGTTTTGATAATGGACTTTTGTCATTTTGAATTGAGATTAACATGACTTTATCATATAATGCTTTAAAGTTTTCAACTAGTGTTTCTGAATCTGGAAGACTTAGTTTTGTTAGTTTTTTATCAAATCTTTTAGGTGAGTATTCATTATCAAATGGTTTTTCTTTTATTTTTATATCGTGATTTAAAGATAGTCCAAAGCCGGCAAAGAAACCTATAAAACAGATAATGAAATCTATTTTCATTAAGACTGCTGCATCTATTTGATAAGATAAAACGATGATAAGAATACATCTAATTATTGCTAGCAGACAGTTGATTGGTAATGGTCGACGGTCATTTAAAACGTACGAAACCATACTGAATACTGCGTAATGATCTAATAATGTTAGAAACATAAAAATAAATATATAATAATATGCTACATGTCCTAACAAAAATACCAAAAGAAGAAACTCTATTAGTAAGAATGAGAGATGTCTAGCTTTTATGTCTTTTTCACTCATAGTACAACCGTCTTTTAACTAAATATTGAATTTCTTACTTCGAACAATTCTTTATTATCAGAATATATTGTTAGTGTACAAGCTTTTTTAATATTTATAAAACCTAAACTTTTTATTACTAAGTCACTATTCTCTGGAATTTCAAGAACTAGTGGTTGGTAGTTTTCTAAATCTTTGTTTTTCTCAAATACTCTTTCAATATTTATGTCATTACTTATATAGAAAGTAAAATTGTTAGGAATAGATGCTTTTAGTTTAATTTTATCTTCTATTATAATGCTAGCAATATCTTTTAATTGATATGTAGTTGGTTTTAAGAATGATTTAGGTGTTATTCTTTTTATTAAATCAAATTCTGTTGTTTTATATAGGGTTTTATTTAAAGTAAAGCCTGGAGAATCTATGATACTTAGATTATCTGTTAATTTTATTTTAATGAAATCCACTGTTGTATTGGGAATTAAACTTGTAGTAATTTGTTTGTCTTTGATATCGTTTATTTCGCTTAGTTTATTTAAAAGAGTTGATTTGCCAGCGTTAGTATATCCTAGGATATAAGCTTCATTTATTTTATTAGATTCTAAATATGTAGTTATTTTTTTAGTATTAATGTTCTTTTTAGTACTTTGGAAAATTACTTCTTCATTTACATTGTAAACTTCTTTTAGAAAATTAATTATCTTACTATCTTTGATTGATTTTGGTATGATGTCTAACTTACTGATAATTAAAGTTTTAGGTACGTTGATTCTTTTAAATGTGCTAATTGTTTCTTCGTTGATATTAAGAAAATCAATTAGAAAATAAACGTATTTAGCTTTTTTGTTTACTTCTTTTACTATATATTCATTTATATTATCTAGTTCTGTGACGATTTTTTCATTATAGTGGATTATCTTGAAACATCTTTCACAATATAGTGAGTTGTCTAGTTTGTCTTCTTTAATATATCCTTTTTCTTTAGGATTTGTAGTTTGAAGGATTGAACCGCATCCTGTACATTTTTTATTCATAGTATTGCCCCTTTTCTATTATGTTATATTTTTTTATTAATTTGTTTTCACGTAAACGATTTAATTTAGTAAAGATTGATTCGTTTTTAGATATTGGATCAACAAGAATACTAGTAATATTCATTTTATTGGCACCTTTGATATCAGTGAATAGTTGATCACCGATAGCTGCGATATTTTTATTGTTTAGATTGTGTTCTTTGATAATACGAAGATATTGTCTTTTTAATGGTTTAGCTGAAAAGTAATAAGCTTTTGTATTAAGAGATTCACCATATCTAGTAGCACGTCCTTTTAGGGCGTTAGATAAGATAAAAATTTTAAAACCATCTTTTTCTAACTTTTTAAATAGTTTGATTGCTTCTTTACTTGGTCTTTTTGTCTTGCTATCACCGATTGTATTATCTATATCGAATAATAAAGTGTTAATATTCTTCTTTAAAAGATTTTCATAATTTATACTATATATATCTTTAGCGTAGATATTTGGTTTATAGATTTTTTGCATAGAAATCAACCTCTTCTTTATTATAACTTATTATTGGGATTTAACAAAAGAAAAAACCAAATAATTGGTTTTATTCTGTACTAGTACATGTTGAATTACTTCTAGAATAGATTTGGGTACATGCAGCATCGCCACATAAGTAACCATCTTTAGTATATAGAAGTTTTACTTCGCCATTATCAGATTCTGGTGTAAATGTTAAAACACCTTTTTTCATTTTGTATTTACCGTATTCTAGGTCGGCTGTTGTAGCTTCATCAGAATCTGTATATGTGTATTTCCCCCAAGATTTAATATTAAATAAGGATAAATTTGATTTAGCATAGTTTTGTTCAGCTTTTAAAACACCACTCATTGATTGTAATTCGTCGATATAAGTACCGATTGAATCAAGAGTATTTAAAGAAATACGATATGTGTCATATATTTCGATTTCACTTGGATCTACGCCAAAATCAGCGGCATAGTCTTCGCGAGAAATGTATTCGACACTGGCAACGTTTTCGAAAGTTTCGATTTTAGCTTCGATTTTTTCACGGTCAGAGTCTTTATGGTTTTCTTTTAATAGAATAACTATAGTAGATGTTTCGTTGTACTTACACCAATATCCTTGATACTCTTTTGTACTATGAGTTAGGAAGTATATCCCAATTAAAAGTGCTACTACTATTGCAATTACTACTATTATAATTTGTTTCTTTTTCATCATACATTATTCCTTCTTACATAAGTCATTTTTTTATTAGTTTTCATATCTGTTATTTGAAGATATTTATCTGAGATATCGTTTATTTGATATGTTTCTTTGTAATATCCTTTTTCACGATTACTAGTATATATTATATCATCTTTTATACGATAATAAACTGTTTCATAGTCATCTATTGAATCTGGTTTTTCGAAATTTTCAGATAGTTCACTGACTTTTTGAACTACATAGTAGTTTACTCCTGAGTTAAAGATAATTGATGTATAATTAGTTTTTTCTGGTGTATCAGTTGTATACTCAGTTCTTTCCCAGGCATTTATTAAATAATAATACTTATTGTTATTATATTCTTCTTGAGCTTCTTTTAAGTCCCAAGCTTCACATAGTTTTTCATGAGCTTCACTAATTTTATTTTCTTTATATAATTCTTGAGCTTCTTTAATAGCTTCTTTCTTTTGTGATTCATCAATACGAACTAATTCGTCAGTATATGCTTTATCTTTTAATATTGAGTAAGTTGTTTTAAAGTCAATGTATTCGTTAGAGACAACTAAAGCTTTATTGTGAACAGCGTGAAAACCATTTGTTGTAAAATCAGTTGAATAGCTTGTAAAGAGTTCAAATGCTGCTGATTGTGATATATGTAAGTAATCAACATAATAAATATTAATGTTGGCGCTTTGTACTACACCTTCTAAATCTTTTAAAAATTGTTCTGCATCTGGTTCTGATTCGTCGACAATGGCAAAAACGAAGTTTTTCTCCTCATATAATAGGTTTTGTACTAACTCCTCACCTGTTATTTGAATTAACTGATATTCTTTTTTATTGCATGAACATAATACTATAGGTATTAATAAGAATATTACAAGTAATTTTATTTTTTTCATAATATCAAATCCCTACTAAATTATATCATTTTTACTAATTCTTTTAAATATAATTTATTAGGTGATATGATGTTTTTAAAGATTTTGAATCTTTTGAAAGGAATGTCTTTTTTTACAGGAAGTTATTCTGTTAATATATTTCCGCCGCCTCTATCTAAGAAACAAGAAAATGATTGTATTATAAGAATGATGAATGGGGATCAAGAAGCTCGTAATACTTTGATTGAACATAATTTACGATTGGTTGCTCATTTAGTAAAAAAGTATGAAGATAAAGATGTTACAACTGATGATTTGATAAGTATTGGGACGATTGGTTTAATAAAAGGAATAGATAGCTATAATCCAAATAAGAATATTAGAATAACTACTTATATAGCTAAGTGTGCGGAGAATGAAATTTTAATGTATTTTAGAGCTAATAAGCGACGTGGTAATGATGTTAGTTTAAATGATACTTTAGGAATTGATAAAGAAGGAAATGAAATATATTTAATTGATGTTATTCCTAGTGAGGAAGAAGACTTTGCTTCAATAGTTCATCGTAATAATAATGTACAATTATTACTTAATTATTTAGATATTCTTAACGAAAGAGAAAAAAAGATTTTAATATTAAGATATGGTTTGTTTGATAGTGATGTTTATACACAGAAACAAATCTCTTCAATGATGAATATTTCGAGAAGTTATGTTTCGAGGTTGGAAAAGAGAGCGTTACTTAAATTATATAAAGAATTCTATAAACATAATAAAAAGGACTTGTAGGTCCTTTTATGCTTCACTGATATTATCTACGTCATCAACCATTGTAAGTTGTTCTTCAATAGTTTGTTTAATACGTGCTTTATATATTTTTAGGCTTCTTCTTAATTGATCTGCTTCGATTTCAGTCTTTTCTGCTTTAAGTAAGGCATCGTTAATAATATGAGATGCATTCTTTTTAGCATCAGCTATAATTAATTTTGCTTCATCGCGAGCAATTTTTTTAATTTGATTTGATGAATCTTCAGCAATAAGAACTGCTTTATTTAAAGTAGTTTCCAAATCTTTATAATGATTTAATTTTTCTTTTAGAAGATCAATTTCTCTGTCACGAGATTTTAATTTATTTAACATGTTTTCATATTCTCTTGTTACTTCAACAACGAAACTATTTACTTCTAGTTTGTCGTAACCGTTTTCAATTGTACTAAATTTTCTCATGACTCACCTTCTTACTTAAGAGAATATTATTTTACCATTCTGGATTTTCTTCAGCTTTATCTTGATCTTTATTATCTTCGCTAATCTTACCTTGAACGTTAACATTTTTAGGTGTACATAGATAAATACCAACACCTATTTTTTGCATTGTTCCGCCAATAGCATAGATACAACCACTTAAGAAATCAATGATTCTTTTTGCTTGGTCTGATGTAACTCTTTTTAAGTTAACTACTACACTATTTCTATTTTTTAAATGATCAGCAATTTGTTGTGACTCAGAATAAGCTCTTGGTTCAAGAAGAATCATTTTGTTATTTGATGTTTCTACATTAGTTGTTTCTGGATTATAGAATTCTTCTTCTGCTCCTTCTATTCTTTCATCTTCTTCGTCTGAAATAAAAATATTCTTTATACTAAACGCCATATATAAGCCTCCCATACTATATTACTTTTTAATTATATCTAATATTAGTTTTTTTTTCAATAAAATTTAAAAAAGAAAGGCGCTTTTTTACCTTTCTTTTCTAGTAAGAGTTAATGGTTGGTCGATTATGTCTAAATTTAATGCTCTTAAAATCATACTTTCGTATTGGGAATGAAGTCTTTTAACTTCTTTGGTTTTTGGTTGGTCGATTAATTCTTTTAAACGAGTTATTATTGCTTTGTTTAAGACAGAATCTTGATTAGAGAATGTTGAATTATAAGCGTTTATAACAATTATTTCGTTGTATGTTCTTGTGTATGCAATTTTATAATTATCGCCATTTATTTCGTAGATGTTTAGTCCGTCAACTACTTCTTTTAATTTACCTTTTTGTTTATGACTAGCTAAGTTAAGTAATAAACGATATATATCTTTATATGATGTTATGTCTAAAGATTCAATTGTTCTTAATAGATATGGCATTTGTTCAGAATCTGTTACATAGTAGAATGCATTTCTTTTGTTAGTATTTTTTTCTAAGTTATTAATTAATTCTTTTAGGATGGCCATTCTTTTAGATAGGATATCAAGTGTTTCTTGATAATCTTCAGTATCTTTTATTATATCTAGGTAACGACATAGAGATATTACATCGTTTTTAGTTCTGTTAATTAGTGCTTGTAGATGACCTGTTGTTTGAGTTTCTAGTTCGATAGCTTTAGTAATATATAATAATTCTTCAGGACTAAGATATGTTTTTATTACTTGTTGTTTTTTTAATTCTTCAGCTATTTCGTTGTCTCTTATTATTCTTTCTTCCATTTGATTTACTAAAGTAACTGCTATTCCTTGTTCGATATTAGCATCACTTAATAAAGCTTGAAATTCTTCGATTGTAGATGTTGATTTTACTACTCGACCATCTTTTATATAAGTACGTAATATTTGAAGACTTTCACGTTCTTTTAATAAATCTTCTTTACTTTTTGATTCGCTTGGTTCAAGATGTTCTACTTTTAGATGAGACATTATCTCGTTTATAGAAATGATATTTTTATCTTGTTCTTGTGGTGTGAAAACAGTCATAAATAGCTTATCAAATAATAATCTTAATGTATCGTAGTTGTCTTTTTTTACTAATATTCCTTCGTCGTTATAGTATGAAATAATATTTTGTTTTATCTTACTTATTACGTGTTCGGTAATACGAGTGTGTTTTAGAATTATTATTAACATTCTAGATAGTTCACTACTTGTTAGATTAGAAATTGCTGAATAATCAAATAGTTTTTTGATAATTTCGTTTGATTTAGATAGTTCTTTTGTAAATTGATTATCTTTGATAGATTTTATTGCTTCATTTAATTCACTAAGTACTTTTTCTAGTCTTGTTTTTCTTAGTTCTAATTTAGTTAGTTCATTAGTTCTAACATAGTTTATTAATTCTTTTTTAGAAACTGGTATTAATCTTTTTATAAATGATGCATTACTTTTTAAACGATATTCTTTTGTTAACTCTTTTATATCTCCATATTCAGATAATGGGAATTGGTTTTCGGGCGGTAGTGCATCAATAGTGTGTTTTAATTCTGTTAGTTCATTTTCGATTATTTGTACTTGTTCTTCTAAATATAATTTAAATTGTTCCATTTTATCACTCCCCTTGAAAAATCTTGTTCTATTATATAATACTTAAAAAGTTGGGAGCAATTGAAAAGACGGAGAATGTCCGCCTTTAACGTGAATTTTACACTAGAATTCGATTTTTTCTTTGATATATGCTGATAGTTCATCGATAGAAAGTTTGATTTGTTCCATTGTATCTCTATCTCTTACTGTAACCATATTATTTTCTAAAGTATCGTCATCAATTGTGATACTGAATGGTGTACCAACAGCATCATTTCTTCTATAACGTTTTCCGATTGAACCTGATTCATCGTATGATACGTTGAAGTCTTTGCATAATTTTGCATATACTTCCATAGCTTTGTCAGCATGTACTTTTTTGATTAATGGTAAGATAGTTGCTTTTACTGGAGCTAGTGCTGGATGGATTTTAAGAACTTCTCTTGTATCGCCATTTTCTAGTTCTTCTCTTTCGTAAGCATTACAGATGAATGCTAAGATTGCTCTATCTAAACCTAGAGATGGTTCAACTACGTATGGAGTGTATCTTTCATTTGTTTCTGGATCTAAGTATCTTAAATCTGCTTTAGAATGTTCCATATGTACTGATAAGTCGTAATCAGTTCTATCAGCGATACCCCATAATTCTCCCCATCCCATTGGGAATAAGAATTCGATATCTGTTGTTGCTTTACTATAGAATGATAATTCTTCTTTAGCATGATCTCTATACCTTAAGTTTTCGTTTTTAATACCTAATGATTTTAACCAATCGATGCAGTAAGTTTTCCAGTATCCGAACCATTCTAGGTCAGTGTCTGGTTTACAGAAGAATTCAAGTTCCATTTGTTCAAATTCTCTAGTACGGAATGTGAAGTTACCTGGAGTGATTTCGTTTCTGAATGATTTACCAGTTTGTCCGATACCGAATGGTAATTTAGCTCTCATACTTCTTTGAACATTTAGGAAGTTTACGAAGATACCTTGAGCTGTTTCACCACGAAGATATACTTTTGATTTAGAATCTTCTGTTACACCTTGGTGTGTTTCGAATAATAAGTTGAATTTTCTAATTGGTGTGAAGTCGTTTGAATCACATTTTGGACATTTGATGTTGTTTTCTTTAATGAATTCTTCGATTTGTTCGTTTGACCATCCGTCGCCAGTTTCTTTACCTTCAGTGAATTCTTCAATTAGTTTGTCTGCTCTATGACGAGCTTTACATTTTTTGCAATCGATTAGTGGGTCGTTGAAGTTTGTTACGTGTCCACTTGCTACCCATACTTCTGGGTTCATTAGGATTGCTGCATCTAGTCCGTAGTTATAAGGGTTTTCTTGGATGAATTTTTTCCACCAAGCACGACGTACGTTTTCTTTTAATTCTCTTCCTAAAGGTCCGTAGTCCCAAGTGTTTGATAATCCACCATAGATTTCACTTCCTTGGAATATGAATCCGTATTGTTTACAATAATTTACTATGTCTTCCATTTTTATTTTTTCCATAATTTGTTTCCTCTTTCTTTTTCTATTATATTTAGTTTGTCTTATTATATGATGGAACTGCGACCTCGTTCATGTTCCTCAAATGTGATGTGTCTTTTCATAATATCACTCCCCTTAAATAAAAAAACTTCTAGAAATGTGTAGGAACGAGTAATACCCGCGGTTCCATCCTACTTATTTCTAGAAGAAATCTGCTTTATTATATATAGCTCGTGGTTGCCAACCCAGTCGTCGCTTGTATGAATTGATTATAACAAATATATTTTTTTTGTCAACTTTATTTTCTTACTAACCATTTTTTTATTGGTTCATCTTGTGATGGCATTAGTTCTTGATATAAAGTACATATTCTTTTCATTCGTTCTAAGTTTCTTTTTTTGAATTCAAGAAGTGCTTCGTAGTCGTTAGCAAAAGCTTGGATAAATGCACGTTCTTTAATACTTGCAAATTCTTCAATACTCATTTTTATTATTGGAGATTTATGAATCTTTCTTTGCAAGTCTTCTTTATTAAGATTGATAGTAAATGTTGGTTTTGGAGCAACATAATAGCCTTCGTTACGCCAGCTAAGCATTTTGGCTATACGATAATCATCTTTATAATTCTCTGGAAGTTCTTCGTTGTAGACACCGAAGGCACTGGCAGTAGGATCAAAGTAATACTTAGTACCATTTTCATATGCTCCTACTACACTATGATTAGTTGGTAAATTTAACTTAAGAATTGTTTCTGGATTGTCAGTTACTGGTCTTACAGCAACATTACATGCTTCATAGTTTAGTTCTGTAAGAACATCTACTATTATTGAAGAGTAATGACGACATATGTGATATCCACTTAATACCTTGGCACCATATATTTCAGGAAGACTATATTCTTGACTGAATCTATCTTTATGATATTCGTTGTGGTTGCATACTGAAAGATGACTTAGACTTATTATATCTTCTAAATAACAACATATTTCTTTACTAGAAGTGAAGTTTCTTGCTCTTACAAAGTTAGCTAAGTCTTTTATAAAGTCGTTGTACTCGGCTTTTAATTCTTGATATGTAGTTGTATTTCTTAGAATATCACATATTTCTAGATGAGAATTTAAACCGCTTTCGGCAGATATTTTGCCTAAAGGAATTACTTCTAGGATAGTTGTTGCTACTAGTAACAAGGTGTATTCTGATGGAAAAGCTAGGAAAGCAGTTAGTTTACTTAAGGTACGAGCTAAAGCTTCGATAGCTTCTTTACTTTTGTATACTCTGTTAATTGATTTTGTAGTTACTTCGTCTTGTATTTTGAAAAAATCTATTTGTTCCATAAGTACTCCTATTTACGAACTAACCATTTTTTAATTGGTTTATCAGAATATGGACATAGCTCTTGATACATTTTCTCTATTTCTTCACAATGTGCTTCTTGCTCCATAAAGAATTGGTATTGATTATGCATATTGCCACGGTATACTAGTTCGGCTTTATTATTTAAATATTCTACTTCACCACTTGTTATAATCATCGGTTTAGATGATATTATTTTTTGGAATTCAAGTTCACGATTAATATTTATTGGGTTTGATTGAGGATTCATTACTAAGAATTTCTTTTCTGGTATAACAAATTGACTTACTAAGACTGATTCGATTTCTTCAAATGATATATCAGTTGGTCGGGCACAGAAATGACCACAAGTTGGATTGAATAAATACATTTGATTATTTTCAGAAACACTTACTACGGCGTGATTCCATTTTTTATATTTTTGTTTGGCTAGTCGGACTGGATCTGCTGAAGTTGCGATTACCGACATATTAGCAGCTGTATAACCTAGTTTATTTAAAACATCAACTAAGAACGATGATTGGTGACGACATACTGATTGACCAGTTAGAACACGAGCACCACATATTTCTAATAATTCAGCTTTTTCGTATGGAAATAATTTATATTGATGACGATGATATTTTGAAAAATGACCTGAAGCAAGTAGTAGTTGTAAGTAAGCTAGAGTATCTTTTGATGATGGAAATTTTAGTTCTCTTATTAGTGAAGCAACACTTTCAACATATTTGTCATATTCTTCATAACATAATTTGAAAGTTTCGGTGTTTTTTAGTCTTAAGATAATCGCTGAGTCTTCAGAATAAGATAGCTTTTGATATTCTCTTTTTAAAAGTTGGATTTCAAAACCGATTACAAAGGCTGATAAAGCTTGTAAATATTCGAAGTCATTTATAAATACACCAGGGATGTTTGCTCCCATAACACCTAAAGCGATAAGGGCTTTTTTGTTTTTTAGAAGTCTTTTTAATCTACTGCTTTTTAATTCTTTTTGATATTCTAACATATCGATTTCTGCCATAATAAAACACCCCTTTTTCTAGTGGTGTTATAATATCAAAATATAGTTAAATTAGCAAATCTAACTCAGATAAAATAAAGAAAAAGTGTCTTATTTAGACACTATTAAATAATTGAGTTTAACTTTTTTAGGAAATCTTTACTTTTTAAATATAAACCAGTGTATCTTTCATAATATTTATCAAGAAAATAATTTATTTCTTGAGCGGTATGAGGACTTATTTTAATATCAGAGATAGAATTGATATCTATTAAATAGTACATTCTTATTAATTTGATGCTTTTAGGATCAAGTATGTGTTCATTAGTATAACAATTTTGGCAGATATATCCACCTTCATCAGGATCTAATGTAACAATGTTTTTCTTGCTACCGCATTTGATACAAGAATCAAGGTTTAGACCTACTCCTAAGTAATCTAAATATTTTAGTTCTAAGATGTTTGTTAAAATAAGGGGATTTTTCTTTTCGTTTAGTTTAAGTACTGTACTTATAAAGATGTTGTATAGGTCGATGTCGTTGTTTTGTTTTACTACTTGATAAGTTAGGTCTGTTATATAGGACATGTAACTTATTAGTTCAATGTCACTTTTGATGTTAGTTAGATTGTCTATTATATCGACGTCGACTAGTTTAGATAGTTTGTTTTCGTTGTAGTTAATATGAAAGTAGCCGTAAGTAAATTTGAGAGTTTTGGTACGTAGTGGGTTTTTGATACTTTTTACGTTACTACACATTATACCTATTACGCCACGTTCTTTGGTTAGAACGTTAACTATTTTAGAATTATCTCCGTAGGGAGTTTCACTTATTATAATACCTTCATATTTACTTATCATATTACATCACTTCTATTTTAGACCTTTATATTTTAAATAGTATTCTATTTTACCTGTTTCTTTAAAAAGTTGCCATGCTTCTTCTTTATTCATAAAAAGAACCCATCCTTTCTAAATATATAATGGGTTCTTTTGTTATTTTTTATTCATTAACTTATATAATCTTTTTCATTGAAACCTAATTCATTTAAGTATTTTTCACGATCACGCCAGTTTTTAATGGTTTTAACGTATAATTCTAGATATACTTTTTTACCGATTAAGTTTTCAATATCTTTGCGAGCTTCGATTCCTACAGCTTTAAGTAAAGAACCTTGTTTTCCTATTACAATTTTTTTAATTGAGTCACGATCGACGATGATATCTACTGTGATATCGACGATGTTTTTCTTTTCTTCGTACTTAGAAGTTATACATGTTATACTGTGTGGTATTTCTTCTTCTGTCATACGGAAGATTTTTTCACGAACAAATTCACTTACTAAGAAACTTAGTGTGCTTGTTGTAATCATATCATCATCAAAATATCTCATGTTATCTGTCATATATTTTTTAATAACTGTTAAAAGTCGATCGACGTTGTTTTTAGATAAAGCAGAGATTGGAACGATTTCAGCAAAGTTGTATAAATCTTTATAATCGTTAATTGCTTTAATTATTTCTGCCTCAGTCATCTTATCTACTTTGTTTAAAACTAAGATAACATCTGTATTAGTTTCACTAAAAGAACTGATAATCTTTTTGTCGCCAGTACCGATTCCTTCGGCAGCATCAACAACAAATAAGACTAAGTCGACATCTTTAGTTAGAGATTGTGCTTCTTTATTTAGAACTTTACCTAATTTATTCATTGGTTTATGGATACCTGGAGTATCAACAAATACTATTTGATATCCATCATCGTTATAGATACCTTGAATAATATTTCTAGTAGTTTGTGGTTTGTTACTTGTTATAGCTATTTTTTGGTTAATTAGTGTGTTTAATAAAGTTGATTTTCCTACATTAGGACGACCAATTAGACTGACAAATCCACTTTTCATTATAAACCTAATACTCCTAAAATATATGGGATATAAATAACACAACCAATTACAGCAGCCATCATTGCTAAAACAAATGTTGCTGCACTACCACAATCTTTTGCTATTTTCGCTAATGGATGAATTTCTAAAGTAACTAAATCCACTACTGCTTCAATGGCAGTATTAATTAATTCAGCTGATAAAACCATACCAATAGCAATTATTGTAATTAACCATTCAATGCCTGTTACTTGAAAAAATATGTTAGCTGCTATAACAAGAATAGTTGCTATAACATGAATCATCATACTTTGTTCATACTTGTAGGCATATTTCAAACCTTCTATTGAATAACTAAAACTCTTAAAAAATCTATTAAAGCCACGTTTTTTAATTTCATCTCTTGATATTTTGGCCATCTAAAATCAACTCCTGTAATGCGAACATAACATGTTCATCTTCTTCGGTCATATGATCATAACCTAATAAATGTAAGATACCGTGAACTGCTAAAAAAGCTAATTCTCTTTTCTCGCTATGACCATATTCAGTAGCTTGTCTTTTCATTTGAGGAATACAAATAAAAATGTCACCAAGCATACGTAAATCATTATACACTATGTCTTCATTATCTTCTAGTGCAAAAGAAATAACATCAGTTACTCTATCAACACCACGATACTCCCTATTCATCTTATGAATCTCTTCATCATCGACAAAGACAACTGAAAAAATAGCGTTCTCAACCTTCTCATGTTTTAAGGCAGCATCTAAGACACTGTATAGAAAATCATAATCTTTGTATAAATTGTTATCTACTATTGTATAATTATTCATTAAAAACTAAGCCCCCATATATTACCGAATAATAAAACGATAATTATAATTACTATTATTGCTAAGAGATTATAGAACCAATTACTTCTTAAAATACTTGGTAAATGATTCTTAATAGCTCTAATACTTATATAACACATAAAACCTAGTATTGCTCCTAGGACATTTAATATAATGTCATCTACATCAAATGCACGTCCTATTTTATACTGAATTAGTTCTGCTGTCAAACTTATTAATGTAGAGACAATTAAGATTTGATGTGTTTTCTTAGCTTTTAAATAATCTGAAACAAAATAACCAAATGGGATAAATAAAACAATATTACCTATTACATTATAAAAGAAAGCTTTAGAACCAATAGAATACCTAGTAATCTCTTTAAACGGAATAAAATTCATACCACTTGATGCGTTTTCAGTACCTAATAATAAATAATATAATAATAAAATATAAAGAATAAATAAAAGATTATAA
>CAVAGO010000005.1:0-48676 GCA_963588075.1 bacterium
GGAGAATTAAATGATTACTACGACGCTACTGCTCTTGAATTCTTACCGGCATAGCCGGTAGTTTTTTTGTTTGACCTTAATGGTCAAACACAATAAAAAGGAAACTATATTAGTTTCCTAGAGTCATTATTACAAAAACTATACCTAAGCCGATTCCACATATGAGAGCGATTGCCCCAAGTAATAGTGTTGTAGCAGCAAATCCGCCAGATGATTTTTGTTCTTCTTCAACAATTAATTTAATATCTTCTTCTGTTACTTTTTTATTGTTTAGTAGTTCTGGATGATCTTTTGGATTTATTGGATATCTTTTTTGAATTAAGTCTAATTTAGTAGTTACTCGAACATTTAAGCTTTGTGTTGCCATAGTTCTTTCTACTTTATTAGTCTTTTGTTCTTTATCTAAGTTTTCTTCGATTTTATTTTGAAGCTTAGCAATTTTTTCAAGATTTTTTATAACTAAATCTTCAATAATTGCAGCTTTATCTAATGATGTATTGTTATATGCTATTCTACTAATTGCGTCTTTGTATAGTTTTAAAGCGTCATTAATAGCTTCAGTCATTTTTCTTATTTCAGGAAAATGTTGTTCAAATAAAACATCTAATAAAGCGTCTTTATTAATTAATTTGTTATTAAGAATATACTCATTATCTCCTACTAATTGATCTTTATCTACACTATTAGAAATAGATATTGGACTTAAATATGAGCCTATCCATTCTGGTTTGCCTTGTTCATTAATTTTACTAATTAAGTAATAATCTAAGCCACGATATTTGCGACCAATAATATAATCAAATAAAATCATTCTAGTATAATTTTTAATAATTGCATCTTTAGTTTTCTCTTCTAATGGTATACCTTTTTGAAGTTCGATTTCTTTGATTAAAGAATATGTTCCAAGATTAATGATATCATTAATTTGCTCTTTATCAGTAATACCATTGCCTTTAGATACGGCAGGATATTGTAAAACCTTTGTTACCCATGTAGCTTCTTCTTCACTAATCAATCTTTGATTAGTATATTGAATTATGTGATTTAAAACTGTTGTAGCAGATATTCTTGTTTCAATGTTTTTACTATAATTTAAAAGAGTAAAAACACCTACATTGTTTTCTTCTGTTACTATTCTTTTAGTTTCTTCATGATCTACATCAAGTAATTCGGCGATATCGCCTTTTATTATATCATAATCATCTATATACATTAAATCTGGTTTTAAACCGTTAGATTTATAAACCCCTAATACATTCTTATTCAATTGAACTAATTGGAAACCATCTTTAAAACTATTAATTACATCAATAGTTACTGGTTCCTCCTTACGGATACCATTATCAAGGGATACTATATAAAATTGTTCATTTGTATGTATGTCGTTTCTCTCCATAATAACTGCTCCTAGTCTATATAGAAATTATAACAGATATTTATGATAATGTGTATAAAAAATATGTTTTTTTCATTTTTGGCAATAAAAAAAGACCTATTGGTCTGTTAATTTACATATGGTGCCGAGGGACTGAGTTAAACAAGTCTCCTTACACAAACAAAGTGTACGTTCTAACGTTACAACTACCTCGGCATAAATAATATACTTTTTTCAAGTACATTAATATAATACCACATTTACTGGTAGATATACAAATTTTAGTAAATTGGTTTACATTTTATTACATTACATATTCTACTTCATTTTATAGATTTAAAATGTTATAATTGGTTTAGAATAAGGAGTTGTATTATATGAAAGCTGTTGCTATAAAAGCATTAAAAAAATTAGAAGTTGTTAACATTCCTGTACCTAAGTCAAAAGATGGCAGTGTTGTTATGGAAGTTAAAAAAGCTGGTATTTGTGGTTCTGATATCCATTATTGGGATATGGGAATGCCAGAAAAATTAGTTATGGGTCATGAGTTTTGTGGAATTGTTACTAATCCAGGGTCTCGTACTGATTTAAAAATTGGAGATAGAGTTACTGCATTACCTATTTCACCTTGTGGAAAATGTCCTGCTTGTAAATCAAATAATCATCAATATTGTCCTCATACTTGGGATGAAGCTGTTGGACTATCATTAACTAATCCTGGAGCATATGCAGAAATGACTTCTGTAAGACCTGACTTAGTAGTTAAGGTACCTAGTAATATAACTGATGCAGAAGTTGCAATGGTTGAACCAACTGCAGTTGCTTTACATGCTATTGATTTAGTTGATATAAAAGTCGGAAATAAGGTTTTAGTTATTGGGGCTGGAGTTATTGGTGATTTATGTGCTATGTTTGCTAAAATGAATGGTGCTTCATATGTAGCTGTTTCAGAAACTAATTTAAAACGTGCTAAAAAAGCTGTTACTTTGAAATGTGCTGATGAATTTTTTGATGCTAAAGATGAAAACTTTATGGCAAATGTAAAAAGAGAATGTCCTTATGGATATGATGTAGTTATAGATTGTTCTGGAAATAGTGCTGCTGTTACTACTGCACTTACTTGTGTAAAACCAAATGGTTCTGTAGTATTAGTTGGAGTTTCTACTGCAAACACCAGTATTCCTTCAGCATTAATTGTTATGAAAGAATTAAAATTATTTGGAGCTATTGGTTATACTTATGATGAATTTGTTCAATGCATTAACTTAATGGCTAATAGACAAATTGATACTTTAAAATTTGTTGATGATATAGTTGGTCTTCATGATGTTCAAAAAGCTTTTGAAAGATTAACTTGTGGCGATGATAATGCTATAAAAATATTAATTGATCCTAAAAGATAAGTTTTAATTGCAAATAAAAAACCGATTATTCGGTTTTTTTTGGTTGTAATTTTAAAATTAATTGTTTGGCTTCTTCTCTTGATTCAGGAGTAGCTGGTCTATCAATGATAGCTTGACTCTTCTCTTCCCATTTACCAGCATGAATTATTCTTTTACAACGAGAATCTTTAATAAGAGTTGGTTTAGACAGTTTACTTAAATTTTCAAAATATACAGCTTTAATATTATAGATTGCCTCGCCAACAGTCGGAATACAATTAGCAAAGTCATCGAAGAATTTTTCCATTAAGACTTCACCATTTTCATAGACATAAGCAACATATCCTTCGAAAGTATTCTGGCCATAAAACTTATGAATATAACCACTATTATCAAAGAATGCTTTTTTTCTTTCATAAATAGAATATCTTTCTAGAACTTTTTGTTCTTTTTCTTCAGGAGTTAAATAATTATATTGTCTATTTAATGAATTAATAACTTTACGATCATATTCGGCTTCTGTTCCTGGAGGAACTATTTGCCAGTTTACATTAGTAAAGAAATACTTATTAACATGATTTTCTACATGGTTAATATGATATCCTTTGAAATTTTCACGTGGTTCATCGATAGGTCTAATTATTGGATTTTTTCGAAGAAATTGTTTGTATCTACGAACTATCTGATTAAATGATATTTCTTTTCCTTGGTCATTTTTAATCTTTAATTCACTAAATTTAGTTTCTCTGATGTAAGTAGCGAGATAGTATATGCATTGTTGTTTGACTTTATCATCTTCTGTAGTTTGAGCTGTTTGTAAATATTTATCAGCTAAATATAGTTCGAATTTTTCTTTGTCAAGGCCTTCAAACATTGCAAAGTCGATTGGTGAACGATTTGTATATCCTTCGACAAATTGTCTTCTTACAACAAGATTTCTGTATAGAGTATATTGTTTTTCGATAAAACGATGGAAATCTGTGTCTAGAGCAAAACTTCGATATAAATCATATTGTCTGTTGATAACGGCTTGAATATCAGGAGTTCTATTTTGACTATGTCGTGCTTCATATCTTTTTATTTTCATATAAGAACTAGTAGATAGCTCATAATCACTATAAATAGTAGGAAATTTGGTTTTTAGTTCACTAACAGTACTTATATTTCTTAATTCTTCTACTCTACTTACTAATTCTTGGTATAAAATTTGATCATTAAAGTCAAGACTTGGATTTTGAACATTTAAATAAGATTTTAATTTACTAAGAAATGGTATTGGTGAAATGTATATATTGGTTTCGGCAGTTTTATAACTAGTAATAATTCTAAAAGAATCGAAAAATAATTCTTGAGCTTTAGTATAACCACATATCTTAATGATGTTAGTACGGTATAATTCTCTTAATAAAGAAAATTCTTTTTCTAGTTGTTCTTTATTAGAAGAACATTCACTTAATAAAGTCTCTATATTCAATTCTAATACAACATAATTTGGAACACCTTTGTTAATAGTTGTATACATTTCTTGATTATTCATAGTTATCCCACCTTTTTGTCGACTATTATATTTTTTTTAGGAATAATGTCAACTTTTCATAGTTTGTTAACTGAATATTTTCTTTAATAAGTTTTTTATGCCTTTATTTTGGGGATTTAGTTCTTTTTCGTATAAAGGAATTCTTAGAGAAAAACTTATATTACACATATCTTTTAATAATAGTTCTCTTTCTAGTTCTTCAAAGAATTCAACTATAGGACGAGATATTAATCTTGCTAGAACGAGTGAGTTTTGACTTGATTTAGCATCTGCATGGAGATAAACATCACAAGATATATCATCACTATAATAGTTAACAGTACTACCATTTATCATAAAATTAGATAAGTCAGTATATTCTCCGTCTGTTATTTGAATAGCTAAAATACTGGTACCATTTTCGTTTCTTTGATAGTAAATATATTTGTTTTCAGGATTTATTTTAGATTTTTTAAATGTTTGATAAATTAAGTCTCTTATGTTAATAAAATGGCTTATATCAATTTCGATAGAAAAATCACTTAAAGTTGAAGGATTTTCTACTGGTAATATGTTTTCATTTTGCATATTGGTCACCTTGGTTGCATATTATAGCATAAAAATGCATTAAAAAAACTCCTAAAAAGGAGTTAATGTCTATTGGTGGAGTAGAGGAGAATCGAACTCCTGTCCAAGGTACTCTGCCATACAACGTCTACAAGTTTAGTTAGATTTTTAATTTCATTAAGCGGCCGGCTATAACGTACCTACCATCTTAACTATCCTAATAAAATTCGTTACTATAACTTAGGAAATATAGTAATATACTCTGTATATATGAACCCTTAGATTAATCTACAGATAAAATTAATTAAGAGTGCTCCCAAACCTTATATTAGGCAAAAACAGGAGCGAAACTATATGAAGTTTCGTCATTTAATTTTAAGGTTGAATTTAAGGTATTCCTACCACTTGCAGTCATACTCAGATATACCCTGTCGAAACCAAGTCTACCCCAGGTACGAAATAATTATATCATAATATGTTTTTTTTGACTAATTTAATAGCTAATTTTGACGTAAATTTGCCTTAATGGTATACTTTTGACAAGTAAGAGATATATTGAAGAAAAGTTGTGCCTTATATATATAGATAAAGTTGACATTTCTTACTTATAATGGTAGTATATCTACTCGTAAAAAGAAATTTTTTTCAAAGGGGGAATTGTAATGAATTCTAAAGAATGTTATGACCAATTAACTACAGCAAAAAACACTTCGATTAATTCAAAAAGAACTGCTCCTGTTACTCCAAGTAACGAAACTGGAGCTACACCTGCTAGAAAAACTAAAAGTGCTGGTGGAAATGCATTTAAAAAAGGGTTAGCTGTTGTTGGTGCTGTAGCTGTTATTGGTGGTTCTGTTGCTCTTGGATGGTTCCTAAATGATCACTTTGATAAGAAAGCTGCTTTAAACAACAATGTTGTTGGCATCGAAACTTCTTATGTTAGTGAAACTCAAGAACAAACACAAGAAACTACTGAATCAACAGAAGCAACTGAAGCGACTGAAGAAACTAAAGAAGCTGAAGAAGTAAAACCAAAAGTAATTAACTATGGTAATATTTCTGATGAAACTCTAGTTACTGAAAGAGCTACTAATGTAGCTGAACAATTAAGCGCTGCTGGTGTTATTAATATGAATACTGGTGAAGCTTATACAGTTGATGAAATAGTTAAAGTTACTAAATTCATTTGTGGAGCTTATGTTCCAGAAGTTGAAGCTGAAGCTTACTCAATGGTTAATGACTACTTAAACTTCTGTTTAATGGATAGTGAATTAACTATTGCATTCGCTAATGTAAATGGTATTGATTGGGATAACATTGAAGATGAAGCATTCTTTAATGCCTTAAAAAATACTGATTTACCAAATCTTGAAAGATTACAAGAAACTACTCCAAAAATTATGATAGTAGATAATATGTTATATGGAGATGTTTCTGTAGCTGCTTACAACTATTTAAAAATGTTTGAAGCTAGATATCAAGAAATGATATATTCAACTGATCAAAAATTATGTGATGACATTTATCTTGACTTAACTTATTCTTTAACAAGATTAAGAGTTAATGGTGAATATACATTTACATGGAATGATGAAGAATATACAGTTACAATGAATGACTTTAGTGGAAAAGATAAAGTTAATGCTGGTAATATCTTACAATACTATGTATTTATGTATCAAACAGCATTCTCAAAAATTGATGAAGCTAAACTTAATGAATTAGGAAATTCTGTATACAATGGTATAGATGACCCATCAGGAGATGAATATACTTATACTTATGTTCCTGGTGAAGTTGTTGGAGAAACTGTTGAAGATTCTGAACATTTAATTGGTTACCATGATGAAAATATCTCATTAGATGATAGTGTTAATTATGCTGACCATAAATATTTAGAAACTACTGAATTTTTCAATGCTGCTTGTTATGAAGGATTAAGACTTGAAGATATCGCTTTAGATGATGATGGTTACTTATTCTTACTTGGTGATCAAGAAGGATTAAACTTCTCTACAATCAACCAAATCAATTCAATTAATGCAGCATTATCAAATTACTATGCTAAAGGTTTAGATTATTATAACCAAACATTTAATAAAACATTACAAAAATAATATAGATAGGAGGAAATGATATGTACGATGAAACTAATATAACTTACAAAGTTGGTATAAATTGGAAAGATATATTAATTAAGATAATTCTATTAATATTATTTATGTTATTACTATTATGGTTATTTCCTAAAGCTGATTTAGATGTATTCTATGATCAAGTTTATACTAACAATATTAAAACAATGAAAGAAGCTGCTAGAAATTACTACACAGTTGATAGACTACCAAAATCTGTTGGAGATCAAACATCAATGACTTTAAAAGAAATGGTAGATAACAAAATGATTATTAGATTCACTGATAAAGATGGTAAAACATGTGATGAATCTAGTAGTGGTGTTGAAATTACAAAAACTTCTGATAATGAATACACAATGAAAGTTGAACTTAATTGTGGAGACCAAAAAGATTACATACTAGAAACTATTGGATGTACTACTGTTTGTTCTAATGGTACTTGTCAAACAATTATCAACAATGGAAACAACAGCAGCAATGTAATAGCTGGAGGTACTACTGATAATTCTGGTTCAACAAATAATGGTTATGATAATTCAACAGGCTCTACTACTAATGGTAGTGATACTGTTCAAGACAATACTGATTGGGAAAGTATGACTGGTAGTTCAAAAGATGATGTGTACAAAATTAAAGTTACATATTATCAACATAAAAAAGCTGTAACTACTACTAAAACAGTTTATACTTGTCCAGATGGTTATACTAAAAACGGTACTAAATGTACTAAAGAAACAACTGGTGCTACTATAGATGCTACTCCAGTATATAATCCTGATACTGTAGAAACTACAGATGCTAAATTTAATTATAATGGTGAATATACTATATACGCTGATCCTATAAAGACTAAGGTTGATACTAATTTATCTTGTCCTACAGGATATACATTAAATGGTGCATATTGTATTAAATATACAGATGCTACTGAAGTAGAAGGAGAAACAATTTATACTTGTCCTTCTGGTTATACTAAGAATGGTACTAAATGTACTCAAACATATGATGCTACTTATACAGCAGGAGCAACTTCATATAGTTGTCCTAATGGTGGTACTTTAAATGGTACTAAATGTACTTTAACTACTACTGCTACTGCTAATACTGAATATACTTGCCCTTCTGGTTATACTAAGAATGGTACAAGTTGTTATAAAGTATATACAGCTACATCAAATACTTCATATAGTTGTCCTAATGGTGGTACTTTAAGCGGTTCTAAGTGTGTAACTTCTTCAAGTTATAACGCTACTGCTAGTACTTCTTATGGAAGTTGGGTAAGCCAAGGTACTAAATATTACACATCAGCTGGTCAAGCTTATACTGGTGATACTTCTAAATTAGAATATGTTGGTAAAGTTTCTGGTGCTGCTTGTGGTAGTGCTTGTGGAAATTCTGGTATTTGGTATAAATATACTTACTATACTAGATCAAAATCTACTAAATATAGTTGTCCTAATGGTGGTACTTTAAGTGGTACTAAGTGTAATACTTCTTCAAGTTATAATGCTACTGCTAGTACATCTTATACTTGCCCAGATGGTGGCACAAGAGATGGAAGCAAATGTACTATAACTGCTAACGCTACTGCTACTACAACTTATACTTGTCCTACTGGATATACTAAATCTGGAACAAGTTGTACTAAGACATATGATGCTACTGCATCAACTGGAACAGGATCATATAGTTGTCCTAATGGTGGTACTCTAAGTGGTACTAAGTGTATAATCACTAAAGATGCTACTGCTACTACAGGAGAAACAACTTACAGTTGCCCTACTGGATATACATATAATGCAACATTGAAGAAATGTGAATACAAAGTTACTGCTAACGTAACTGATGTATATGAATATAGTTGTCCTACTGGATATACTAAATCTGGTGAAGGAGAAAAAACTATTTGTTCTAAAACTACTGAAGGTGAAAAAGTTTACTACTGTGAAAATGCTAATGCTGTATTAAATGGTACTAAATGTGTATTAACTATCGAAGGTGGTATTAAGAACTATACTTGTCCTACAGGATATACATTAAATGGTACTAAATGTACTAAGAAATCTACTGTTACTATAGATGCTACTGTTACTACTAAGAAATCTACTACATATAAATATAAATGGAGTAAGAGTTCAGAGTTAGATGGATGGACATTTACTGGTAAAACTAAAGTTGTAGAAGAAACTTATACAGCTGGACAAAAATAGAATACAAAGAAAGACTTAGAAATAAGTCTTTTTTTTAGTTAAGAAAAAACAAGGAGTTATACTCCTTGTTCTGATTCTTCAGAATTTATGTTTTCTTCTGTTATATTAGATTCTATATCTTCTTCTACTATTGGTTCTTCTGGAATAGATTCTTCTACTTCTTCAATAGGAGTTTCTTCTATTTCAGTGTTTTCTTGATGTACTAAGATATAGAATTTATCTTTGTTAAATACAAGTAATTCTTCGTTTGATGTTTCTATTAGTAGATATTTTTTATTATTTAAAGATACTAAGTACTTTAATTCTGATGTTGTTGGGGCATCGTCAAGTACTTTAAATGAAGCTGATATATTCTTTAAATAAGCTTCATCTTCAATAAATGTATCTTTAGAAAGAGAATCACTATAATAAACAACTGTATCTGATTGATAATTATTCAAACCAAGTAACATTATTTTATATGTATTATCTTCTTCTACTACAATAAATTGAGTTATATATTCTTGATTAACATATTCTTTTTGATTTGTATTTAAGTTATGTAATAATACTTTATTATCATCAGTTAAAGATATTCTAATATTTAAATCTTCTATTGTATATTCAGTATATACTGGTGATATTATTTCTTGGTATGCAATGTGTTTTTCTTCATAGTCATAACATACTTCGTTACCTTCAACTTCTGGTATAAAGAAAATACTTAAATATATTGCTATAGCAGCGAAAACATATAACTTTGAAGATTTTTTTGATTTAGTTATTTCTTCTGAAGTTAAGTTTTCTCCTTCAATATATCCTTCTGTTTTGTGTTTTCTTAAGACATATAAACCTACTATAATACTTACTGTTGCCATTATAGCTGATGTTAATAATGTAATAAGTTTATATTCTACTGATGTTGCTCCTTCTGTACATGTTTTTATAATATTTATTTCACTTAAGAATAAAGCAAAATCCCAGTATCCGTGTAGGAAGACAACTGACCAAATATTTTTAGTTCTATAATAGATAGAACCTAATAAGAAGCCCATTCCAGTAGCTTGGATAATTTGTGCTACTGTTTCAATTACAGTTTGACCTCCTATCCAAATATTACTAATATGAATTCCACCAAATATTAATGCTGATAAGAAGATACTCAATATTACTTCTTTTCTGGTATTTGCAAATCGTTCGATGAATTCATTTTGAATCCAGCCACGGCATAAGAATTCTTCAAATATACCGATTAATAAACAAAATATGACAAGTGAACCAAGATCAAGCATGCTTACAGAGCCTTGTATTTCTGTTATAGAAAATAATAATATAAATGTAGCGTAGACAGTTATATAACCACCTACCATTAATGATTTTACAAAGCCATTTTTCTTTTCGTTAAAGATATATGAATTCTTAAATAATAAAAGAACTATTAATATTATAAGAGCACATACTGCTTCAACGATTACACTTCGACCATATTTTCCGTAAATAATCATTCTTGAGATAACTGGATATAGTTCATTCATTACTGTATCAAATACTAGCATTGCTACAACCATTAAAACAAAGAATAATATTATATTACGTTTTTTCTTAGGTGGTTGTTCCACCTTTTTTTCTTTTTCCACTTTTTTACTCCTCTCTATTATGATTATTATACCAAGTATTTGAAAAATTAACATTAAAAAAGAGTTATCAGTTGATAACCCTTTATTTATTAACCTCTTAGTTTAGCTCCTACTTTAGTTTCTACTTCTTTAATTATTTTATTAAATACTTCCATTACTTCATCATCTAATAAAGTTTTATTTGGATCTTTAAATACTAATTTATAAGCGATAGATTTTTTACCTTCTTCGATATTTTCATATACGTCGAAGACTTCTACTGAATCTAGTAGTCTTCCTCCAGATTTTTTTATTTGGTTTTTAACGACTTCGCTTTCTACGTTGTTTTCAACTACGAATGCTAGGTCTTTAACCATTTCTGGATATTTAGAAGCTTCTTTGAATTTAATAGGTTTTACTTGTTTATTATATAGTTTAGTCATTGATAGTTCTGCTACATAGATTTCATCTTTCTTATATGAAGGATGTACTCTACCTAACATACCTATTTCTTCTCTATCTAATAATATTTTAGCTGTCATACCAGGATGCATTTCTGGTAGTGTTTCTGCTACGAATGTGTATCTATTTTTGAAACCTAGATAATCAAGTAAGTTTTCAATAATGCCTTTTAAAGTATAGAAATCACATTTTGTAGTAGTATGAGCACAATTATTTATTAAGTAGTTTCCTTTCATAAGGATTGCTACTTTGCTTTCTTCGTTATATTCTTTATCGTATGTTTTAGCTATTTCATATAATAGAATATCTTTTACATTACGAGCTTTATTGTATTCATATACATTGATTAATGATGGTAGTAATGTAGTTCTTACTACTGATTTATCTAAGCTCATTGGATTAGGTAGAACTACTGCTTCTTTGTTATCATATTTGAATTTATAAGCCATATCAGGACTTGTTAATGTATAAGTTTTAGTTTCGTTAAGTCCTAGAGTTCTTAATCTCTTAGAGATTTGTTTTCTAATACCAACGTCTCCTACGTATACACCTCTTCTTACAGGTACTACTGGTAATGTAGATTCTAGGTTTTCATAGCCATATAATCTACCTATTTCTTCTGCTATATCGTTTACGTTTGGATCGATATCTAGTCTTCTTCTAGGTACTGTTACATGGAATGTATTACCATCTAAAGTATATGGGAACATTAATCTATCTAGTTCTGTTTCTACATCTTTGTCAGTTAGTTCTAGTCCTAGTAATGTAGATACTTCTTGTGTTTTGAATTCTACTATTTTTTCTGTTTTATCTACTTTGTCATGTTTTGCTGTACCAGATAATACTTCTGCATTAGCATATTTTTCTAGTAAGTAGCATGCTCTTCTTAAGGCAGCATCTGTATATTCATATGATAAACCTTTACCATAACGGATAGATGCTTCACTACGTAGATCTAGTCTTGAAGATGTGTATCTGATTGCTACTGAATCGAAGATAGCACTTTCTATTAAGATGTCTTTTGTAGTTTCATCTACATCTGTATTTTCTCCACCCATTACACCAGCGATACATACTGGTTTTGTACCATCTGTAATTACGATGTCGTTTGGTACTAGGTCTCTAGTTTGTCCATCTAATGTTACTATTTGTTCTCCTTCGTTAGCTTGTCTTACTAAGATGTTGTCTCCTAGTTTAGCTTTGTCGAAGAAGTGTAGAGGTTGACCATATTCAAGCATTACGTAGTTTGAGATATCTACTACGTTGTTTATTGGTCTCATACCTGCAGCAATAAGTCTTTTTTTGATGAATTCAGGTGATTCTTTTATTTCAACACCTTTTACCATTTTAGCTGTGTAGTATGGACATTTTTCTGTATCTACTTTTAATGTTATGTGTTTGTTTACATCATCAGATATTTCTTTGTAGTTGTCTTCTGGTAGTGTTACTTTTTTGTTTAGGATTGATGCTATTTCATATGCGAATCCAATATGGTAATAACAGTCATTATTACGGTGTTTATGGACGTCTAACTCATAAAGGGTATCATCTGTACCTAAATATAGGTTTGCGTCTGTACCAGGCTCTAAATCGGTTTCTAGGACCTCTATACCTTTAGCATAGTTTTCTTCTGTTTTTTCTTCTACTCCTAGTTCGAATAAAGCACATATCATGCCGTTTGATTCTTGGCCACGGATTTTACCAGCTTTGATTTCGAAGTCACCAGGTAGAACACAACCAGGAAGTGCTACTAGTACTTTGATACCAGCTTTTACGTTAGGAGCTCCACATACTATTTGAGTAGTTTTTTCTCCTACATTAACTTGGCATACATGTAAGTGGTCACTATCTGGGTGGTCAACGCATTCAAGTACTTCACCTATTACTAAGTGTTCAATACGACTGTCTACGACTTTTTCAACGTTTACACCAGCTTTAGTAACTTTAACAGCTAATTCATGTAAGTCTTCGTTTTCTAAATCTATATAATCTTTTACCCAATTTAAACTTATCATTATTACACATCCCTTCTATCGAATGTTTGTGATTCTCTTAAATCTGTTTGATAGAATGTTCTGATATCGTTGATACCATATTTTAACATTGCTAATCTTTCTGCTCCGAAACCAAATGCGAATCCTGACCAAACTTTTGGATCATATCCACAGTTTCTTAGTACGTTAGGATGAACCATACCTGCTCCACTAACTGTTATCCAACCAGTGTTTTTACATAGTGAACATCCTTTACCTTTACATACAAAGCAAGAGATATCTGTTTCTACTGATGGTTCAGTAAATTGATAGTAACTAGGTCTGAATCTTGTTACGCAGTCTTCACCGAATAGTTTTTTAGCTATTACGTCGAATGTTCCTTTTAGGTCAGATAGACGAATGTCTTTGTCAACAAGTAATCCTTCGATTTGCATGAATTGATGTGAATGAGTTGCATCATCGGCATCACGACGGTATGTTTTACCAGGGCAGATCATTCTAATTGGTTTGTCACCACCTGCTGCAAGCATTGTTCTAGCTTGTACTGGAGATGTTTGACTACGTAGAAGAATTGTTTCATCTTCAATATAGAATGTGTCTTGTGCATCTCTAGCAGGATGTCCTTTTGGTATATTAAGTAATTCGAAGTTATATTTGTCTTCTTCGATTTCTGGTCCATCTACTACATCGTATCCCATTGACATGAAGACTTCTTCTACTTCTTCAATTATCTTTTCTAGGATGTTTGGTGCTCCTACTGGGATTTGAGTAGCTGGTAATGTAACATCTATTTTTTCAGAAGCTAATTTTTGGTTTAGTGCTTCTTCTTCATAGTATTTGATTTTTGCATCAATAGTAGATGTTAATTCTTGTTTAAGATTGTTTAGTAACATACCAAATTCTCTTTTTTCTTCACTACTTAGTTCTTTCATATGAGAAGTTAGTTCTTGAACTGGTCCTTTTTTACCAAGGTATTCAACTTTAAGGTCATTAACTTCTTTAAGGCAAGTAGTAGCTTCTAGTTTTTTTGCAACTTCAAGTTTTAAATTTTCTACTTTTTCTTTCATATTATTTACCTCCAATAAAAAAAATCTAAAACCAAGGGACGAAATTATATTCCGCGGTACCACCCTAATTCTAGAAATCTAGCTCTTTAGTATAGATATAACGCATCTATGTGCGGGTCTAACTCCAACGATGAATTTCATTATATTATTTATCTTTAAGTGCTTTCAGCCGGTGACACTTAATCTCTAAATGAAGAACTTAATATAATTACTTAGTTCGCCTTCAACGTTTTTCTGCTTTGTATTTTAGCACAAATAGTTTTTTTATGCAAATAAAAAGCACAATTTTGTGAGTTATGATAAATTGTGCTCGTTGCTTTTGATTTTTTGTTTAACTTTAGCTTTTCTTTCTGCGATAGATTCTTTAAGGGTGTCTTTGAGTTCTTGAGAAAGAACTTGAAATTGAAGATATAAGTCATTACTTATTTTTTCTTTCATAATTTCGATTTTTTCTGGTTCATTAGGATGAGAATTTTTGAATATACTTAAAAGTTTTATTTTTAGTTTGTAGGCTTTTTTTAAGTCAGTTATACCAAAGGTACTTTCGTAAGCGATTAGTATTTTATCTAGTTCAACTATAATATCAATTGCTTTTTCTTTAGGCATATATTTACTTAGGTGTTCTATTAATCCTGGGAGATTGTTAGTAAAGTAAAGATGAGCCATATCTTTTTTATCATCGAAGAACATTTCAATTATTTCTGTTACTTCGACAAGTGTTTGATATGAAGTTGGATTTTTGACGTTTAATTCAGTAAATAGACGACGATTTAGTAATTCTGTATAACCTTCATTTAAACCTATACCTATGTCAGCATTTTTAGTACGTTGACAGAATCCTGATAGTGTTGTCTTTTTAGCTTTGTTATAGACACAACTTGCCATATGAAGAAATTCATGGCCAAAGTATTTTTTCTTACTATAACTTATTTTATTTTTCTTAGGAGTGTAGGTGCCACCTACTAGGAGTGGTGTTGGTGGAACTTTTCTTATTTTCAAAGTAGCAATATTTTTATAAGCTGTTTTTAAGTCTTCTTCATGAACATATTCTTGTAATTTTTCTAAGTATGGTTTGACAATTTCTTTTTTAGTAAAATCTGGATATTCAGTTGTTTCTATGCTAGCACGTAGTTCTGCTATTTGACTTGGATTTACTATTTGGTAGTTTTCGTATTTTGAAGCTTTATATAACCTGTATTTTCTTATTACTCGAGTTTCTAAACAGTGAACAAGTAGGATAATTCCATACCATTTAAAAACTTCACCTATTAAAGATTGTTCTTTCTTTATATTATTCATTGTAACCCCTCTTTTGGTAAGTGTTATTATAGCAGAGAGTTCTATAAATAGTAAACAAAAAAGCTCTAAAAGAGCTTTGATTATTTTTTACTGAATTCAAGAATCTCATTGTAGATAGAAATAATTTCTTGTTGTTCTTCTTTTTTATAGTTAGATAGAAGTTTTAGTATTTGGTCTTCTTCTTTTAACTTAGTGTTTTTTAGTTGTTTTTCGAATTCAATTATAACACGTTTGATACTTTCTTCATCAGATATTCTTTCGTAAGATGGAATTTGCATTATGCCATATTTTGTTTCTTTTTTAGTAACAGCGCCGATGTAAGTATTTATATTACGATATATTTTAGGAGTTCTATAATCTTCAAAAATCATTATTGCATATGTTAGATTATTTATTAATTCAGTTTTACTTTTTACTAATGGCGCATATAAGTTTTTGAATTTAGCATATTGCATGATTGTTTTTTCTTTTTTACGTTTTGTATCTTTAATTTTTTCTTCTTTTACTTTATTTTTAGTACTTAAATTGTAAAGATATGTAGCATATAGGATTATTAAGAACCAGATAAATCCTTTTATATCTTCAGGATTTGGTATGACAGTATCTACTTGACCTATAAAGTAATTATAAGTAAATAAGCTTAAGGCTATACTAACAATACTTTCTAAAATATATGTTAAATTACTAACTTCATTTTGAGTATTTACAACGTTTGTAATGTAGAAGTTTCTAATGAATATTTCGAATATTACAATTAAGAAGATATTCTCTTTAATAGAAGGTATTAAAGCAGAGATGATTATTATATAAAGTGATGGTATTAATAGTTGGTTGATTCTTCTATTTTCTTCTTTTTGGAAGTGATTCAAAATAATAGTTAGAGGGATTGTTAATAGTATTTGTAAAATAATAGTAGTTAGCGTCATAAGTATTCTCCTTTTCAATGAGTTATACTACTATAATTTGGTATAAAAGTCAATGAAACAAAAAAGCAGAGAGGTCTCTGCTTATATTTGTGATTTTAGTATTCTAGTTAGAATAATAATAAGTTCAGGATCTTTTACTCTATCTACGTAGGTATCTTGTCCGTCGATTATTTCTTCTACTATGGCAACGTTAGTTGGAATGATATCTTTATTTTCGTCTACTCCCATTACTAAGAAGTATTTTACTCCTCCATACATAGTTTCATTTAATACTACATATTTTTCATTGTTTTCTAAACTGATTATTGTGTTTGTTCTTAGACTCATTTTATCATCTCCTAATTATGCTTCGTCTTTGCCTAAATCATTTATGAATTTATCTAACTCATTTGTTAAATCTCCACTTGTTACTATATTATCATTATTCTCATCATTTGTGTTATTAAACATAGAAGTTATTGACAAATCATTAGCATTTTCTGATTGTTGTTCTGATTCTTCTATTGTTGGATTTATAAGAGCTCCAATATCTAAAGGTGTATCTTCATCTTCACTATCATTTGTTGTTTCTACATCATTTTTAAGATTATCAATTATCATATCTATTTCTTCTTCAATTTTTGCATCTTCTATTTCTTCTGAAGATAACTCGATTTCTGTATCTTCTGGAGTTTCTTCTTCTGCTGGTTCTTCAGGAGCAATTTCTTCTTCAATTGTTGGTTCTGTTTCTACTTCGATTTCAGTTTCTTCAGACTCTGCTGGAGTAATTTCTTCTTCTGTTGTTTCAATTGGTTCCTCCATCATAACAGTTTCTTCTTCAAGTGAATTTGTTGAAATACTTTCACTTGTTTCTTCATTGTCTTCTGAAATTGGTTCTTCTATAATAGTTGTTTCTTCTGGGGTTTCTATTGGTGGCAATTCTTCTATTATTTCTGGTTCATTTTCTATTCCAAAAGGATTTTGAATATCATCGTATTCTTCTTCATCATTATCTTTTTCTATATTTTCTAAAGGATTTGAAATAGTTGCTTCGTTAATTACTTTTATACCTCTTTTTGGAGCTGGTTCTGTTGGAGAAAGGTCAGTATCAACTTTTATTCCTACTGGAACTTCAGGTCCGAAGTTTGTATATTCATCATAATCTTTAGATACAATGTTTGAATTATTTTCTATTACATTATTATCAATTTCTTTGATTAGTTCTAGACCTAGTAATTCTTCTAATCTTTGAATTATTTCTAGTGGAGTTTCTGGAAATTGACGACGATGTTTGATATCTATTACTATTTGAGCTAGCTCTTTTAATGTTTCTTTGTCTTTATTTTTTGATGTAATATCTATTAATCCAGATTTTTTAGTTGTTAATCTATTTTTTATCTCTGCTATTTCTTCTTCAGCGTTAGAAATATTTTGTGATATTTGTTCACATTCGTATTTCATTGTTCTTGTAGCTTTAGCAATATCTTCTGATTCATCTTTACGGAATGCAGTAGCAATTTTTTCTGCTTCTATGATGTCTTCTTTCTTTTCATCCAATTGAGCTTTTAAACTAGCTTTATAGCTAATACTAGATTCTGGTGTTTCGTCATAAGCTTTTTGGAATTCTTTTAAATCAAGTTTCATAGTATTAATCATATTGTATAGTTGTTGATTTTTACGTTCATAACCATATTCTTGGTCTTTATCTACTTGATCTACTTGAATTTTTATTCTTTTTAGTTCTTCTTGCCACTTAGCAATTCGTTCAGTTAAGAATTCTATACGAAGTTTTTCAGGTGTGTCAGCTTCTAGAATATTATAACTTTTTTGATCTATTTCATTAGCAAATGAATCTCTTGCTTGAGTAGCTTTTAATAATTCTTCTTCTAGGGAATTATCTGCTGGAACATTGATATAAGGTTGTTTAATTACGATGTTAATTAAATCAATAAGGAATCCTTTAGCATTTTCAGTGTTTTCTTTATTGTTAATTACATCTTTTATTCTTGACTCTAGATATTTAGGATCTTTTCTTAGTTCTTCTAATCTTTTGCTTAGTTTTTCTATTTTCGATTCTAATTCAGCAATTTTTTTGTTATTTTTTTCTTTTTTTGTTTTATCAATGTAATTTTCTTTATTTTCTAGATTTGTTTGAGTTTCTGCTAGAAGTTTTTTCTTTTTATCTATTTTTTCTTCTAATTCACTAATTTCATTTGTTAGTTGAACAATTTGTTCTTGAACTTTTGCATATTGTTCTGCTTGCTCTTCTAGTTCATCGCTTAGTTTTGCTACTTTTTCAGTTGTTTCTGCTATTAAAGCATTGTAACGATCGATTATTTCATAGTTAGTTGCTTCAGAAACTCTTTCTTGCATACTAAGAATATACTTTTCTTGGCTTGTTTTTGTTTCCCTAAGTAAAGTATTGTTTTTGTATAAAGTTTGTTCTTCTTCTTTTAATATATTTAATTGTTTATTTTTTTCTTTTAAATCAGACTTTAATGTTTGTAGTTGTTTTTTTGTAATTATTTCGATGTTTCGATCAGCCATTTCAGCGCTGGTATCATAACTTTCTTCTTCTGTTTGAATTGTAATTTCTTCGATTTCTTGTTTGTATGCTTTTATTTTTTCGACGATTTCTACTTCTTCAATGCGCAATGATGGACCATCGCTCTTAGAACGACACATTTTAACCAATACATCTAAATTCCAAAAAACCTTTAATTTATCGTCCATAATTACACACCCTTTTATTCTAGTCTAAGATAATGATATCACAAAGCAGTAGTATTTTCAATATTACTATTTAATTGTTAAGTTTCAATTTTTATTACATATATTTAAGGTGAGTGAGATGAGATATGAAAGAATTTCCTCCTAATATAGATCCAAAAATCGCGACAGTTAGTGCAATGCTTATAGGATTAGCTTTGATTGATAATTTTTCAGCTGCTGAACAAAGTGCTATTGGGAATTGGTTCATTACTATAGGTCAGACTTTGTTTAATAATGCAACATGGCAAGCGATGATTGAATCTAGAATAAGTGGTAATACTTTGAATATAAATAGCCAGAAATGTAAGATGACTGGAGATCCTTATATGGATAATAAAGCGTGGGTTAATTCGCCTTCTAGTATGGAGATTGAACGATTAAAGTGTGTAATAAGAATTATGCAAGAGGAGATTGAAAAAATGAAATAAAAAAAGAACTATTAAACTAGTTCTAATTTTACAGTTAAAGCGTCGTCGCCAACTCTTTCTTTTAATTTAATGATTCTAGTATATCCACCATTTCTAGATTCATAACGTTTTGCTAATTCGTCAAATACTTTACCAACAACTTGAGTATCGTTATTTAAGAATGCAAGAGCTTTTCTTCTAGATACTAATGTACCTTTTTTTCCGTAAGTAATCATTTTATCAACGAATTTTCTTACTTCTTTAGCTCTAGCTTCAGTTGTAACAACTGATTCATTTAAGATAACATCTTTAGTTAAGCTAGCTAAAATACTTCTACGAATACTTTTTTCTCTATTTAATCTTCTATATTTTGCCATTAGAATGTACCTCCTTGTTTATTTTATTAGTCGCGGAACTTAAGTCCCATTTCTTTAACTTTGTCTATAACTTCTTTTAAAGATTTTTTACCTAGATTACGGATCTTAGTAACTTCTACTTCTTTTCTAGAAATTAAGTCTTGAACTGTATTGATTCCAGCTCTCTTTAAGCAGTTGTATGCACGAACTGAGAATTCGATTTCTTCGATTGGTGTTTCTAAAGTTTTTGTAATTGTATCTACTTTCTTTTCTGCCATTAATCCTGAAACATCACTTATAGCGTTTAAATCTGTTACTATGTTGAAATGTTCAATTAATATTTTAGCAGATAATGCCATAGCTTCTTCTGGAGTAATTGATCCGTTTGTATAAACATTCATTATTAATTTGTCGAAGTTTTCATTTTGACCAACACGAGCACTTTCAACTTCATAACTTACTCTTTCAATTGGAGAGTATAATGAGTCGATTGCGATAACTCCTACTTTATTTTCACCTAGTAATTTTTGGTTAGCTTTAGAATCTACATAACCTCTACCATTACTTACTGTCATTTCCATTTCTAGTTTGCCACCTTTTACAAGATTAGCGATTACTAAATCTGGATTTACTATTTCGATATCAGCATCTCTTTCGATATCGCCAGCAGTAACAGCACCTTCTTTATCAGCGTAAAGTCTAATAACTTTATCATCTTCAGAATGGTTTTTGATTACGATACTTTTTAATGCTAATACGATAGCTGTAACATCTTCTACAACTCCGTCAATTTTTTGGAATTCATGCATTACACCTTCAATTTTTACAGAAGTAATTGCACTTCCTGGTAATGATGATAACATAACTCTTCTTAAAGCATTACCAATTGTTGTACCAAAACCTCTTTCAAGTGGTTCTAGTTCAAATTTTCCATAGTGATTGCTCTCTATGTATTCTGTAATTTTGTATTCTGGTTTTTCAAATCTTAACATATCCTTAAGTCCCCTCTTTCAATTAATTTCTTGGACGTTTTGGTGGACGGCATCCGTTGTGTGGAACTGGAGTAACGTCATTGATAGATGTAATTTCTAATCCTGCAGTTTGTAATGAACGAATAGCGTTTTCACGTCCTGCACCTAAACCTTTAACAAATACTTCTACTTTTTTAACTCCGTTATCCATTGCAGCTTTAGCAGCAGCTTCAGCACTCATACCAGCAGCAAATGGAGTTTTCTTCTTTGATCCTTTATAACCGATTGTACCTGCAGAAGCCCAACTTATAGCGTTACCATCTTTATCAGTAATAGTAACAACTGTATTATTATAAGTTGAATGAATATGAGCTTGTGCTTCAGGTATATTCTTTTTAACTTTTCTTTTTCTTCTATTATAAGCCATAATCTTCTACCTCCTATTTATTATTTAGTAGCCTTTTTCTTATTAGCAACTACTTTACCTTTACCTTTTCTTGTACGAGCATTTCTTGAAGTTCTTTGACCATGTACAGGAAGACCTTTTTTATGTCTAGTACCTTGGTAACTATTGATTTCCATTTTGTTTTTGATGTTCATTTGAACTTCACGACGAAGGTCACCTTCTACTAATTGATTTTCAACTTCTGAACGTAATTTACTTACTTCGTCATCTGTTAAATCTTTAATTTTTTTACTTCTTTCAACACCAGCAGCATCACAGATTTGGTTAGCTAAACTTCTACCAATTCCGTAAATAGCAGTTAAACCTATACAAGTATGTTTTTCTCCTGGTAATTCAATATTTTTAATACGTGCCATATTTTACCTCCTAATTAGCCTTGTTTTTGTTTGTGTTTTGGATTTTCACAAATAACCATTATTTTTCCTTTTCTTCTAATAATTTTGCATTTTGCGCAAATTTTCTTAACTGATGGTCTTACTTTCATAATATTTGTACCTCCATTATTTTTTATTCCATGTTATACGCCCACGTGTTAAGTCATAAGGCGATAATTCTATTGTAACTGTATCACCTGGTAAGATACGAATCATGTTAACTCGCATTTTACCAGAAACGTAGGCTTCTACAGTATGTCCATTAGGCAATTCTACGATAGGTGTTCCACCTTTTAGTATTTCTACTACTTTGCCTTCAACTTCTATTTTTTCTTCTTTAGCCATGCTTCTTAATCTCTCCATAACTTTTAGAGTGTTATTGATGTGAATAACTTATTAGTTATTCACATCTTCACCCTTAAGAATTTTTTCTATTTCACTAAATGTTGCTTCAGTATCTTGACTTGAATCGACAACTTTTAGTACGCCTTTTTGTTTATAATATTCAATTATTGGTTCAGTTACTTCGAAGTAAGTTTTTACTCTAGTGTTCATTGACTCTTCGTTATCATCAGCTCTTTGATATAACTCGCCACCACACTTGTCGCAAATTCCTTCTTGTTTTGGTTGGAATTCTTCGTTATATACATTGTATATAGCTCCGCATCCTTTACAGATTCGACGACCAATAATTCTTTGCTTTAATAATTCTTCAGGTATTGTTAAGTTAATAACTACACCTAAATCTTTACCAAGCTTCTCTAATATTTTATCATATCCTTCAGCTTGTTCCAAGTTTCTTGGAAAACCATCTAGGATATAACCATTTTCGCATTCTGGTTGAGTAATTTTATACTCGATTGCTTCGTATATTATATCATTTGATACGAATATACCATTGTCTATTAAATTTTTTATTTGAGTGCCAAGTTCATCTCCTACAGCAGCTCTTTCTCTAAGGATATCTCCTGTAGATATGTGAGCGTAACCATATTTTTCTTGTAATTTCTTGGCGAATGTTCCTTTTCCGGCACCTTGTACCGCTAGAAAAATTATGTTTTTCATTAATTTATCTCCTAATACCTGCCCTATGACTACGGCTGATTAAACTACTTTCTAATTGTTTGTATGTTTCGATTGCAACACCAACAACGATAAGTAATCCGGTACCTCCAATTGTAACAGTACTTGATAGTCCTGAGAAATTAGAGAATAGTATAGGTAATCCAGCAATAATCATTAAGAATAAGGAACCTACTATTGTTAGCTTACTTAAAACATTACTAACATATTCAATTGTATCATTCCCTGGTCTAACACCTGGAATGTATGCACCACTTTTACTTAAGTTCTTTGACATTTCTTCTGGATTCATTTGTAAGAATGTGTAGAAGTATCCAAAGAATAGGATAAGTAACATATATAATATAAATCCTGTAAATGAAGTATATTCAATATAATTATTAACAAAGCTTATTGCAGTGTCATTTTTTATTAAATTAACGATTGTAACAGGGATTGTTATTAATGTTGATGCAAAGATTACTGGAATAACACCAGCAGAATTTATTTTTATTGGAAGGAAATTTTGATGTCCTCCATATGCACTATTTGTTCTGTTAGCATATTGAATAGGAATTCTTCTTTCAGCAAGTTGAATCCATACCATACCAACGATTATTAATAAGTAGATTACAACAAATGCACCAAATAGCAATGATCCGATTACTGTACTAAAAGTTTCAGCTAATACTAATTCTTTGAATGCAGCAATGAATACAGATGGTAATGATTGTAAGATACCAGCCATTATGATTAATGACATTCCATTACCAATACCATGTTTTGTAATTTGGTCTCCTATCCACAATAGTAAACTAGTACCAGCAGTAAGTACTACTGTAGTTTTTAAAATTGTGAATACATCATTTGAACCTGAGTAAACTATTGTAAATATAAATCCTTGAATAAAGGCAAATAATATACCTAAATATCTAGTTATTTTATTTATTTTTTGTTTACCAGTATAACCTTGTTCTTTTAATTCTTTAAAATATGGAACTATATCCATTTGAAGTAATTGAGTTATGATTTGTGCTGTAATATATGGTGATACACCTAGAGCGAAGATAGAGAATTGTTTTAATCCTCCACCTGCCATTAGGTTAAAGATTTCTAGGAAACCTAATTCTTCATATATTGTTCCAGCCCAAGGAACTGTTATATTACTTCCAAAGCAAAATATTGCTAAGCAAAATAGTGTAAAATAAATTCTTTTTCTTAAATCTTTATTTGAACGGTTAAATAGCTGTTTTAGATTAGAAAACATCTAGATCACCTCAGCTTTTCCGCCAGCACTTTCAATTTTTGTAACGGCTGAACTTGAGAATCTATTAGCTCTAATAGTTAATTTCTTTTCTAGTTCACCATTGCCTAAGACTTTAACACCACAAAGTTGTTTTTTGATAATACCCTTTTCTTTTAATAATTCAGGAGTAACTACGTCTCCGTCATTGAAATATTTATTTAAATCACTTAAATTGATTGTTGCATATTCAGTTCTGAATTTTGCATTATTGAATCCACGTTTAGGAACTCTTCTATATAGAGGAGTTTGTCCACCTTGGAACCAAGCTGGAATACTTGCTCCTGAACGAGATTTTTGTCCGTTTTCTCCACGGCCAGCAGTTTTTCCTAAACCGCTACCTGGTCCACGTCCAACTCTTTTTCTTGATTTTGCTTCTGGAGAAGCGTTTAATTCATGTAACTTCATATTATAGCTCCTCTACTTTCTTTCCTCTTAATGCAGCAACATGTTCAGGAGTTTTTTGCATTTTAAGAGCTTCTAAAGTAGCTTTTGCTACGTTAATTTTTGTATTTGATCCAAGTGATTTAGAAACTATATCACGAACACCAGCAAGTTCAAGAACAACTCTGGCAGATCCACCAGCGATGATTCCTGTACCTTCTTTAGCAGGTTTAACAAGAACTTGTGCACGTCCAACTTTTCCTATAGCTTCATGTGGGATTGTTCTATTATCAATTAATGCAACTTTTGTTACGTTTTTATTAGCTGCTTGAATAGCTTTTTTAATAGCTTCAGGAACTTCGTTAGCTTTTCCAGTTCCGATTCCTACTAAGCCTTTTCTATTTCCAACTACTACTGTAGCTGAGAATCTGAAATGACGACCACCTTTTGTAACTTTTGTTACACGGCCGATAGAAACAACTTTTTCTTCAAGCAAGTTTTTCTTAGAGTCCATTTTTGTTTTTGGCATAATCTGTACCTCCCTCTTAGAATTCTAGTCCATTTTCACGTGCAGCTTCAGCTAAAGCTTGAACACGTCCGTGGTAAAGGTATCCACCTCTATCGAAAACTACTTTATTGATTTTTGCTTTTTTAGCTTTTTCAGCAATGTCTTTACCTACTAATTTAGCACCTTCAACATTGCCTCCATTTTTAATTTTTAATTCGACAGATGAAGAGCTAACAAGAGTAACGCCCTTAACATCATCGATAATTTGAGCAAATATTTGTGTATTTGATCTAAATACGTTTAATCTTGGACATTCTGCAGTTCCGCTTATTTTGTTGCGAATACGAGCATGTCTTTTCTTACGTAAATCATTTTTTGATTCTTTAACTATCATAATATCTCGACTCCTTACCCTTATTTAGCTGCTTTCTTACCTTCTTTACGACGAACATATTCACCTTTGTAACGAATACCTTTACCTTTATATGGTTCTGGTTCTCTTACTGCACGAACGTTAGCCGCAAATTCAGTAACCTTTTGCTTATCGATACCTGAAATAGTAATTTCAGTATTATTAATTTGTTCTGCTTTTAAGCCAGCAGGAACTTCCATTACTACTGGATGAGAATATCCAGCGTTAATTGTTAATTTGTTTCCTGAAACTTGGAATTTATAACCAACTCCAACAGCTTCTAAGCCTTTTTGGTATCCTTCTGTAACACCAGTAATCATGTTTTTTACTAATGCATTTACAGTACCATGTAATTGTTTTGATGCTTTTGCATCGTTTGGTCTTTTTGTAATAATTTTGCCTTCAACTTCTTCAACAGTGATTAAAGCTGGTTTTTCATAGCTTAATTCACCTTTAGGACCTTTAACAGTTACAGTATTATTGTCAACAGTAACAGTAACTCCAGCAGGAACTACTAATTCTCTTTTTCCTATTCTACTCATAACTTAATTTTCCTTACCAAATATAGGCAAGTACTTCTCCTCCTAGACCAGCTTCACGAGCTTCTTTGTCAGTCATTAATCCTTTTGAAGTTGAGATGATTGCAATTCCTAATCCGTTAAGAACACGAGGAATTTCATCAGTCTTGGCATAGACACGTAATCCTGATTTAGAGATTCTCTTTAATCCAGTGATTACTCTTTCTTTCTTTTCACCATATTTAAGTGTTAAATTTAATTTATCACCTTTAGTATTTTTTTCATATTTGAAATCAGCTATGTAACCTTCACGTTTTAAGATTTCAGCAATTCCTAAAGTCATTTTTGAACCTAAAACTTCAACAGTTTCATATCTCATTTGATTTGCATTACGAATTCTTGTAAGCATATCTGCTATAATATCTCCTACCATAATCTAAATTCCTCCTTCCTACCAACTTGACTTCTTAACGCCAGGGATTTGTCCGTTATTTGCCATTTCTCTAAAGCAAATACGACATAATTTGTATTTACGTAGAACTCCGTGAGGACGTCCACATCTTTCGCAACGAGTATAAGCTCTTGATTTGAATTTAGGAGCTCTTTGTTGTTTAACTTTTAAACTAGTCTTTGCCATAATATTTCTTTCCTCCTCTTTCTACTTTCTAAATGGCATTCCGAAACCACTTAATAGTTCGAATGCTTCTTCATTTGTGTTTGCTGTTGTAACGAATACGATATCCATACCTCTTAATTTTAAGATTTGATCATATTCGATTTCAGGGAATATAATTTGTTCTTTAACACCTAGAGTATAGTTTCCTTTACCATCGAATGCAGTTTTAGAAACACCTCTAAAATCTCTAACACGAGGAAGTGCTATTTTAATTAATTTTTCCATGAAATTATACATATTTTCGCCACGTAGAGTAACTTTTGCTCCAATTGTTTGGCCTTCTCTTATTTTAAAGCCAGCTATTGATTTACGAGCTTTTGTTACTACAGGTTTTTGACCAGCTATTAATTCTAGGTCTTTTACTGCAGCTTCAATAAATTTAGAATCTGTTGAAGCTTCTCCAACTCCCATGTTTATAACTATTTTTTCTAGTTTTGGAACCTCCATTTTAGAAGAATAGTTGAATTTTTTCATTAGAGAGTCAGTTATTTGTTCATTATATAAATCTTTAAATGTACTCATATCTTCACCCACTAACTAGCTTTCTTTCTTTTCTGATTTTTTTGTTGTTTTAGCTTTTTTTGTTTCTTTTTTAGCTTCTGCTATTTTTACGTTAGATACATGAATTGGTGCTTCAACTTCAACGATTGAACCAACTTCATTCATTCTGTTTGGTTTTACATGTTTTTTAATTACGTTTATTCCTTCAACAACTACTTTGTTGTCTTTTTTAAGAGTTTTGATTATTCTTCCGCTTTTGCCTTTATCTTTACCAGCAATAACAGTTACTTGATCTCCAACTTTAACTTTCATATTTAGTCCTCCTATAATACTTCAGGTGCAAGTGAAACGATTTTCATGAAATCTTTTTCACGTAGCTCACGAGCAACAGGTCCTAAAACTCTAGTTCCTATTGGACTCTTATCTTCTCTAATTAATACACATGCATTGTCATCGAATTTGATGTATGAACCATCAGCTCTTCTAACACCTTGAACTGATCTAACGATTACAGCTTTAACAACTTTTCCTTTTGGAACGTTACTATTTGGGATAGCTTTTTTTACTGTTCCAACAACGATATCACCGATATTACCAGTTTTTACTTTACTTCCACCTACTACTCTAATTACAAGTAATTCACGAGCACCAGAGTTGTCAGCAACTTTAAGTCTAGATTCTTGCATTACCATAATGATACCCCCTATAGAACTACAGCTTCAATTAGTACTTCAACAAGTTCATATCTCTTAGTTTTTGATAATGGTCTTGTACTACTAATTCTTACTGTATCTCCTTCTTTAGCTTTATTTAATTCATCATGAGCTGTATATTTCTTTGAATATTTAACTCTTTTTCCGTAAAGTGGATGCTTTTTATATGTTTCAACTAAAACAGTTATAGTTTTATCGTTTTTTGCACTAACAACTTTACCAACTAGTGTTGTTTTTTTAGTTTCTGCCATTATTGTTCGCCTCCATTTTCTCTTTCTTTTAAAATTGTTTGCATTCTAGCAACATTTTTTCTTAATTCACGAATCTTAGATGGTTTTTCTAATGAACCAGTTGATTGTTTTAATCTAAGATCGAATAATTCTTTTTTAGATTCTTTAATTTTTGCTACTAATTCTTCATTTGATAAAGCTCTTAGTTCTTTTACTACTTCATTAACCTTCATTAGATTCACCGCCTTTGATTTCTTCTTTTTTAACTATTTTGCAAGTTATTGGAAGTTTGTGTGATGCAAGTCTTAAAGCTTCTCTTGCGATTTCTTCAGAAACTCCACCAACTTCAAACATTATTTTTCCTTTTTTAACAACAGCTACCCATTGTTCTACGCTACCTTTACCTTTACCTTGACGAACACCAAGAGGTTTCTTAGTTAATGGTAAATGTGGGAAGATGTTAATCCATACTTGTCCGCCACGTTTCATAAAACGAGTCATAGCGATACGTGCTGCTTCGATTTGTTGAGCAGTTATGTATGTACCTTCAGTAGCCATTAATCCGTATTCACCGAATGTTAATTCAGTATTACCTTTTGCTTTTCCTTCGTATGATAAACGATGTTGTTTACGATACTTAGTTCTTTTTGGCATTAACATCTTTGTTCTCTCCCTTCGTTACTTTCTTAGTAGGAAGAATTTCACCTCTGTAAATCCATACTTTAATACCTAACTTACCATAAGTAGTATTTGCTTCAGCGATTGCATAATCGATATCAGCTCTAATTGTATGTAGAGGAACTGTACCTTCTGTATATCCTTCAGTACGTGCCATTTCAGCTCCACCAAGTCTTCCTGAAACTGCAGTTTTAATACCTTTAGCTCCAGCTTTCATAGTGTTTCTAATAGCTCTCTTTTGAGCGCTTCTGAATGGTGCTCTAGCTTCGATTTGTTGAGCAATTTGTTCAGCAACTAGCTTAGCATTTAAATCAGGATTTTTAACTTCGATGATTGATACATAAATTTCTTCATCTACTAATTTCTTTAATTCTTTTCTTAATTTTTCAATATCTTCTCCGCCATGTCCGATAATAACACCAGGTTTAGCAGTATAGATTTTAACGTCTGTTCTTTTAGCAGTTCTTTCGATTACTACAGAAGCAACAGCAGCGTCTTTCATTTTTTTAGCTAAATATTTACGGATTTTGTCATCTTTATTTAAAAGTGTACCAAAATCTTTCTTTTCAGCGAACCAATTAGCTTCCCAATCTTTATTAACGCCAACTCTTAGGCCTATTGGATTAACTTTTTGTCCCATACTATTTTGCCTCCTTATTATCAGATACTTTTACAGTAATATGACTTGTTCTTTTATCTCTTCTATCAACTTTAGTTCTTGAACCAAATTTGATTCTTTTTAATACTTGTCCTGGGTTGATGTAGCATTCAGAGATAACAAGTTCAGATTCATTTGCGCCGAAGTTATTAACAGCGTTTGCAACAGCAGAATTTAAAACTTTAAGGATTAATCTGCTAGCTTTTGTATTAGTATTTTCTAAAATACCTTGTGCAGTTTGAACGTCTTTTCCTCTAACTAAGTCAAGAGTCATTCTTGCTTTACGAGGAGCGATCATAGCACCTTTATGTATTGCATATGTTTCCATTACTTATACTCCCTTCCTACTTTTGTCCAGCGTGTCCGCCAAATTTACGAGTTAATGCAAACTCACCTAATTTGTGTCCAACCATATCTTCAGTAACATATACTGGGATAAATTCTTTTCCATTATGAACAGCTATTGTATGTCCCACGAAATCAGGATAAATAGTTGAACGACGAGACCAAGTTTTTACAACTTCTTTTTTATTGTTTTTATTTAATTCTTGAACCTTTTTAAGTAATCTTTCGAATACATATGGTCCCTTTTTTAAACTTCTTGCCATTATTTATTTCCTCCTATTTTTTCTTACGACTAACAATTAGCTTGCTAGATTTTTTCTTACTACTACGAGTTTTAACACCCATAGCTTTTTTGCCCCATGGAGTCATTGGTGCTTTACGTCCTACTGGAGTACGTCCTTCACCACCACCATGTGGGTGGTCATTAGGGTTCATTACAGAACCACGGTTTGTTGGTCTTACACCTAAGTGACGAGTACGACCAGCTTTTCCCCAATTAACTAATTCGTAGTCTTCATTTCCAACTACTCCGATAGTTGCCATACAAGTTCCTAGAACTTTTCTTGTTTCACCAGATTGTAATCTGATTAATACATATTTATCTTCACGACCTAGGATTTGAGCGCTTGTACCAGCAGCACGGCAAAGTGCAGCACCTTTTCCAGGTTGTAATTCGATACAGTGAATTGTTGTACCTACTGGGATATTAGCAAGTGGTAATGCGTTACCAACTTTAATATCAGCTTCAGGTCCATTTTCAACGATTGATCCAACTGTTAAATCTTTTGGAGCGATGATATATCTTTTTTCACCATCTCTATAATTTAATAATGCGATGTTTGCATTACGGTTTGGATCGTATTCGATAGTAGCTACTCTAGCAGTAACTCCAACTTTATCTCTTTTGAAATCGATAACTCTGTATTTTTGTTTAGCTCCTCCACCAATGTGGCGAACAGTCATTTTACCTTGGTTATTTCTTCCGCCTGTTTTAGTTTTAGAAACAACTAAAGATTTTTCAGGAGTTGAAGTAGTTATTTCGCTATTAGCTAATGTAGTCATACCACGACGACCATTTGTTGTAGCTTTATATGATTTAATTGCCATAATTTCTTCTCTCCTTTACTATAATTCTATTTTTTCGCCATCAGCTAATGTGATGTACGCTTTTTTATAAGTTTTAGTTTTTCCTGTATATCTTCCAACTCTTTTTGCTTTTGATTTAGTGTTAGCAGTATTAACTTTAACAACTTTAACTCCGAAAGCTTCTTCAATAGCTTTTTTGATTTCTATTTTGTTAGCTTCAGCAGCAACTTTGAAAGTATATACGTTTGCTTCTGCTTGGATAGCAGCTTTTTCTGTAATTACAGGTGCTATTATAATATCAGTAAAATCTTTCATTATTTAAGTCCCCCTTCAATTACTTCAACAGCTTTTTCGTCAACAACAACGATATCAGCGTTTACTAGGTCATAGCAGTTAATTTCGTTTGCATTAATGTTATAAGCATATCCTAAATTTCTGCTTGCCATATATAGGTTTTCATTATCTTCACCAGTTACAAATAAAACTTTACCAGTTAAATTTAATGTTGCCATTATATCTTTAACAGCTTTTGTTTTTAATGTATCTAGTACGATTGAGTCAACAACTACTAATTCTTTATCTTGGAATTTGTGAGTTAATGCACTCTTAAGAGCAAGAGCTCTTTCTTTCTTATTCATATCGAATGTGTAATCTCTTGGAGTAACTCCTCCTACGATTCCACCACCACGCCATTGTGTAGCTCTAATAGAACCTTGACGAGCTCTACCAGTACCTTTTTGTCTCCATGGTTTTCTTCCACCACCAGAAACTTCTGAACGTGTTTTAGTTTTTGCAGTACCTTGTCTTGTAGCAGCTAATTGTAAATCAATAGCTTTTTTAAGAACGATATCGTTTGCTTCAATATTCCATACGTTATCAGCTAATGTTATATCTTTTAGTTTTTCACCTTTTACATTAATTAATTGTATCTTTGCCATATTAGATCACCTTTCTAAGTAAATTACTTACTTTCTCCTTGGTTTTCTTCTGTAGCAGTAGTTTCTTCAACAACTTCTTCAGCTGTTTCGCTTTCTACAACTTCATCAACAACTGTTTCTTCAACATAAGTTAATACTTCTTTAGGTTCAGCAGAACCATCTTTCTTAACAGCTGTTTTGATTAAAACTAAAGATTGTTTAGCTCCTGGAATATTTCCACTAACTAAGATATAATTTTCTGCAGCATTTACTTCGATAATTTCTAGATTTTGGATTGTTGTAGTTTCAACACCCATATGTCCAGGTAAGTTTTTACCTTTAAGAACGTGCATTGGTCTCATAGTACCCATTGAACCAGGTCCTCTATGATAACGTGAACCGTGAGTCATAGGTCCTCTTGTTTGATTCCAACGTTTGATTACACCTTCTGTACCTTTACCTTTACTAGTACCTGTTACGTCAACATATTCACCAACAGTGAAAACGTCAGCGCTAATTGTATCTCCTAAGTTATAAGTACCTTCGTAATCACGAATTTCTTTTAAGTAGCGCTTAGGAGTTGTGTTTGCTTTTTTAGCATGACCAACACTAGCTTTGCTAGCATTTTTTTCTTTCTTGTCAACTGTAGCTAATTGAATAGCATTGTATCCGTCAGTTTCAACAGTTTTAACTTGAGTTACAACGTTTGGTTCAACTGATACAACTGTTACAGGAACAAGTTTTCCATCTTTTGTGAAGACTTGAGTCATTCCGACTTTACGTCCTAAGATTCCTTTCATTTCTTTACCTCCGTATATTTTTTATTATTTTATGTTAATAGCAACGCCACTTGGAATATCTAAGTGAGCTAAAGCTTCAACAGTTTCTTTTGTTGGGTTCTTAATATCAATTAATCTCTTATGAGTACGACTTTCAAATTGTTCTCTAGAGTCTTTATATTTATGAACAGCTCTTAATACAGTAATTTTCTCTACATCAGTAGGTAGAGGTACTGGACCAACAACTTCTCCCCCAGTTCTTTTAACAGTTTCAACTATTTTTCCGCAAGCTGTGTCTAATAATCTATGATCATAAGCTTTTAGAGTAATACGAACTTTGTTACTTGACATTTTTATGTCCTCCCTTCGTCTATATCTAGTATAGACTCGCTCCGTGTGAATTACCCGACATTTCAAGAAAAGTATTTAGCAACTTCTCCTAGTGTATCGGCAACCTCCCACATCTACGCAGTCATACAGTTTCCATTATAGCATGTTTTTGCCTAAAATCAAGCATAAATTTCACTTTTTTGCAAAAAAATAGAAACATGTCGAAAAGTTTCTATTTTTTAGATATTAATATCTCGCTGTTTTTCATTTCTTTAGGTATAGCTATATCCATGTATTTTAACAAAGTTGGGGCAAAGCTTGAAAGATTACCGTTTTCTAATTTAACCTTTTTATCCATTATCATCAATGGAACTGGAGACATTGTATTTTTTGTAACGATATTATTTTGACGATCTATTATCGTATCTGCTTTGGCATGGCTTGAAGTTATTACTACTTTATAAAAGTTTTCTTCAGCCGTTTCAATTATTTTACCTAAGCAAACATCAATTGCTTGAAGACCATTTATTGTAGCTTGATAGTTACCAGTATGTCCTACTTCGTCTGGGTTAGCAAAGTTAACTATTATAAAGTCATAATCTTTTTCCATACATTTGATAGCGGTTTTAGCAATTGATAATGAGTCCATCTCGGGTTTCATGTCATAACTATCAATATTTTGACTAGCTATACTATAAATGTCACACCCGTGAAGTTTTAGATATCTGTCACCATGTATATGATAATTCATTGAAGGAGACTTAATACTTTCATAAACGTAAGCTTGAGTAAGTCCCAATTCGGAAATATATTCAGTTAGTGAGTGATTATATGTTTTATTTTCAAAGAAATAATTTGTATTTAAATCTTTATCTATCTCATATAAGCTATAAAAAGGAATATCTATTGGGTATGTATTAAATTCAATAAAGTCTTTATTACAAATAGAATTTAATAATTGAACTTGATTGTTTTTACTAAAATTAATAGTAATAAATACATCTTTGTTGTCTATTGGTTCAAAAGAACTAGTTTTTAATGGTGGCAAATATTCATCCGATAATTTTTTCTCATAACATTTTTCTATTACACGAGGTAAGTTTTTGGCATCAACACCACGACTACCAAATAATAGATCATAATACATCTTAGTTCGCTTGTAGTCTTTAGTTTCATCTAAAGCATAATATCTACCACATATTGAAGATAATTTAACATTTCCAGCTATGTAGCTTTCTATTTCCTTAATATATTTATTGATTGACCACTTATCAGAATCTCTTCCATCAGCAATAGCATGAATGTGAATATCATTAGTAACACGACTTTTTGATAGTTCATTTAGAAAACCTTTTAAATGATTTATATGAGATGATACTCCACCATCAGATAACAATACTGAAATATGAAGCTTATTGTTGGGATATTTTTTTAAATATTCGATTAGTTCGTTATATTTAGGATTGTATTTTAGACTATCTTTGTGAAAGATACCATTTAAGTCACTTAATTTATTATCTATTTCACGGCCTAAGCCAATTATTTTATGGCCCAGTTCACTTGAACTAGATTGTTTTTCTGGTAAGCCAACAGCAGGACCGTTAGCTTTTAATAGACAATGTGGATAGTTATTCCATATATTTATAAAATTATTCATTCCGGCATTTTTTATAGCATTGCCATAAATATCTTCACGCATGCCGAAACCATCTAATATAATTGTAATTATTTTTTTCATAGGCAATTCTCCTGATAACATAATAGCACACAAAAAAAAGAAATTACAAGGTTGTCTTGTAATTTCTATATATTAATAAGATGTTCTTCCTTCGTCCATCATTATTTTATCAACAATTATAGCAATAAACTCGCCATTAGTAGGTTTTGTCTTATAATAATCAACGCAATTTTTGAATAACTCATTGCTGTATTCATAATTACCTCTATCCCAACCAGTTTCTATCGCACTTCTAATAGAACGTTCGATACAACTTTCTTTCTTAGAAAACGATTCTGCTAACATTGGATAGATTTCTTTAGTTATTGAAGTTAATAAGGATGGTTCTAAATAACACTCATAAATTGCTTTTCTTAAATAATGAAAGCCATTTTTATCTGGTGCTATACCAAGATTCTTTAATATTTCAGCTACTTTATCATAAATAGAAATCTTTTGGAAATTATATTTCTCTTTCTTGTTTCTTATTTCTTTCAAAGAATAGATAAGTTCATTCATTTTATAATTTTTAGGAATGACGTTAAATATTTGATAATTAGAAGATGCTAGATTATAGCAATCTAATTTTATATTATCGATTATGATAGTTCTTGATAATAGTACCTCATTATTATAATTAGTTAATAAATATAAGATATTTTCTCCTTTTAAAGTACCATCTATTATAATCGCATCTAATTCTGATGTTTTATCATTTATTATATTCAATGCATCTTTATAATTGTCTACCGAATATTTAATTATTATTTCAGTAGATAATTTGCTAACTTCTTCCTTCATCTTCTTTACATCATCATTACTACAGACTACTAATGTATTAATGTTATTTTTCATATTCATGTCTCTTTCTATGTCTGTATTATATATTTTATTTTTTTGATTTTATGTATTATTTTGTCGAGTTAGTCGTTTTTCATTACCTTATTATAAATTGTAATAATACTATTTATGTCTTTAGAGCTTTCACCTAAGACATAACCATCTAATTCTTGAATAGTTATTAGTTCATCTATATTACTTTCATTTATACTTCCACCATATAAAACTGGAAGTTCTAAAGAATATTTAGATATTAATATATCTTTTATCATTTTTATACTTGTTGTTATTTCTTCAGTAGTAGGTAAGTTCCCACTACCTATCGCCCATATCGGTTCATATACTACTATCATCTTTTCTCTTTTATAATCTGGTACTTCATCAAGTATATGTGATAATTGTTTTTCTAGTACTTTAAAAGTAAGATTATACTTTCTTTGTTCTAATGATTCACCGATAAAATATATTGGTTTTATATGACCGTGATAAGCCTTTTTAATTTTGTTGATTATTGTTTGTTCTTCTTCTTTGAAAAGTTTTCGTCTTTCACTATGACCAATTAAGGCATACTGAACATTTAGGGAATGTAATTGTTCTGCTGTATTTTCACCTGTATGTGCACCATTTTCATATTTTGATATATCTTGACTTCCTAATTTATAAATATCACTTTGAAATAAATATAAAAAAGGAGTTGAAGGACAAATTATCAGCTCTATATTAGAATTGAAAGGAATTTGTGACAAATTCCTTTCATATACTACATACTCTTCTTTTATTTTATTTGCTTTTAAATTACAAACTAAATATATTTTTTTATTGTGCATCCGGAATATTATCGATAGCTGGTAGTCCTTCATTAATAATATATTCTAATGTTGCTCCGCCGCCAGTTGAAAGGAAAGAAAACTTTTCACCTAATTTGAAGTGTTTAACAGCACTAACGCCGTCTCCACCACCAACTACTTTTATTGTTTTACTGTTGGCGATTCCTTCTAGTAATTCTCTTGTTCCTGTTGCAAAACGAATGTCTTCGTATTTACCAGCAGTTCCATTAACAAAAACTGTTTTGGAAGCGTTTATTACTTCTTTATATTTATTAATCGTTTTTATTCCAATATCAAAAATAATGTCATCATCATTTACTTTATCGATATTTACATGTTCTACTAAAGCTTCGTTATAGACACGGCTTATAATAGCATCGACAGGTAACATTATTTTATCTTTGTATTGGATTAAGATATTTTTTATTTTTGTTAGGACTTCTACATCTTTAGTTCTTAGGGAACTTCCAACATTAAATCCTAATGTAGCTAAACATGAGTTAGCTATTCCACCAGTTAATAATAAATGATCACAACGTGGTAGAAGTTTTTCTATTAGTTCTACCTTATCTTCAACTTTGGCACCACCCATTACTATTGTAAAAGGTTTTTCAGCATTTAGAACGTATTGATCTAACATAGTAACTTCATGTTGAACTAAGAAACCAATACAACTAGGTAAATACTTAGCTACACCATATGTTGAAGCATGTTTACGATGAGCAGAACCAAATGCATCTAAGCAGTAGATATCTGCTAAACCAGCCCAATACATTGCTAATTGTGTATCGTTACCACTTTCCAACTTATTAGGAACATCCTCGAAACGAGTGTTCTCTAATACCATAATTTCGCCCGGATTCATATTTTCAATTTTAGCTTCCAAATACAAACTTCTTGGTTGTCTGGAAAAAATAACTTTTGTATTGACTAGTTTTTGTAAATGAGCAGCAATAGGAGCTAAAGAGTTCTTAGCTTTGTCTTCTTCTGTTTTTACTTTCCCGAAGTGAGACATAATAATTATCTTAGCACCTTCCTTAACTAAGTAATCAATAGTATTTAAAGCTGCTACTATTTTACTATCATCTAAGATTTGACCATCTTTAACTGGTACGTTAAAGTCACATCTAAGTAGGACTCTTTTATTTCGCACATCCATATCTTGGATTCTTTTTTTCATATCATCACCAATTTCTATTATAAAATAACTAACTTGCTTCTTCAATTTATTGGAATTAAGTTTACAGAAAAAGGATGTCTGTTAGACACCCTATAATATTATTTTTCAATGTTCATTAATTTTTTTGCAGTACGCATCATTTGAGCAGTATAGCCCATTTCATTATCGTACCATGCAATAATTTTTACTAGTTGTCTTCCTTCAGATTCTAAAACATTAGTAGATAGACCATCTACTAAAGCTCCAACCTTTTTACCAAGAACATCACTAGATACTATTGGGTCCATAGTTATTTTTAAAGACTCATTTTGATTAGTTGTAAACAGTGTGTTGATTTCTTCAACTGAAGTATTTCTTGTTAATTCTAAAGTAATGTCAACAACTGATCCATCTGGTACTGGTACACGGAAAGCGTTTCCGTCCATTTTACCAAGTAAACTAGGTATTACTTTACCGATAGCACTTGCTGCTCCTGTAGATGCTGGTACAATGTTCATTGCACAAGCACGTCCACGACGAGCTTTAATGCCTTTTTTATGAGGAACATCTAATGTAGCTTGGTCATTTGTATAAGCATGAACTGTTGTCATATATCCTTTTACAATACCAATGTTATCTTCTATTACTTTTAGTACTGGTGCTAAACAGTTAGTTGTACAAGATGCTGCAGATATAACTGTTTCTGTTCCATCTAATGTATCTGAGTTTACATTGTAAACGATTGTTTTCATTTCACCTTTACCTGGTGCTGAGATGATTACTTTTTTAGCTCCTGCTTCAATATGTTTAGAAGCTCCTTCTAAATCAGTAAATACTCCTGTACATTCTAGAACTACGTCTACTCCTAGTTCTCCCCATGGTAGAACTGATGGATCTTTTTCTGAATATACTTTAATTCTCTTAGTACCTTTAATTACTATTTCATCACCTTCGAAGTTAATAATATCTTCATGGAATGAACGATGATTAGTATCATATTTTAATAAATATGCTAATGTTTCTGCATCTGTTAAGTCGTTAATTGCTACGATATCAAAATCGCTTCCTGTAATCATTTCTCTAAATGCAAGTCTTCCGATACGGCCAAAACCGTTAATTGCTACTTTTATCATTTTAATTTCCTCTTTCCCTATTTATAATTTTCAAATATACTTTTACCTATAAATTCACGTAAAACAGATTCATCTGGAATATAATCAGAAGGTATTGGAAAGAATCCACGAAGATTATTAATCAATCTTCTAGCTTGATTATATGCTGGATGGTCAGATTTTACTGAATATAATAATGGTTCAACAAATACTTTTAATACACCAACCTCGTATACTAAAGAAGTATTGACAATTTTATCGATATTATTTATATAAGGATAAATATGTTTTTCTTCTCCACTACGAACTGTTTGCCAGTATGTAATTGTATTACCTACGTCAGTTGCACGAGTTCTATTATCTCTTACGATACGACGCATTAATCTTAAATCAGTTGTTGATACATAATTATGTCTATCGACATTCAATGGAATGAATGGACTTAAGTACACTTTATATTTTAAATCTGGATCTAAATCTGGAGTCATTGCATCATTTATACAATGTAAACCTTCCATTAAGATTATCGCATTTTCTCCTAATTTCACTGGTTCATTATCAAATTCTTTTTCACCAGTTACAAAGTTATACTCTGGTAAAGTTACTTTTTTACCAGCAATAAGTTCTTTTAAATGCTTATTTAACAATTTTAAATCTAATGCTTCTAAACATTCAAAGTCATAATTTCCATCAGCATCTTTTGGAGAATCTACTTTATTCTTAAAGTAATTGTCTACTGAAATAACTAATACTTCATATCCTCTACTTCTTAATTGTAAAGCAATCTTTTTAGTAGTAGTTGTTTTTCCTGATGAAGATGGTCCAGCAATTAAAACATATCTTGATTTTTTCTTAATGATGTCTGTTGCTAATTCATGTAATTGATTTTCATAATTCATTTCAATTACTTTAATTAAATCTTCTATTTTACAATCAGAAATTACTTTATTTAAATCTGATAAATATGGAAGTCCTATAGAATGTAACCATTTTTTACTTTCATTAAAACATTTAATAACATTTTGATAATGAATGTATTCTGGTACTTTAAACTTCGAATTTGGTGATGGGAATAATAAAACTAACTTATTATCGCCTAAGAATACTAAATCATATTTTTTCAAACATCCTGTTGAATAAGGCATATCTGAATAAAAATAATTAATATAATTACGAAGTTTATGAACAGTAACAATCTTATTAGTTAGGTTGTGGATATTTTCTGCTTTTTCCACAGCTTTTACTTTCTTATAGTAATTGATTGCTTCTGCTTTCTCAACATTCAAATCATAGATTCTTTCATCGTTAGCTATTATCTCATTCATCTTAGTTTTTAATTTTTTTGCATCATTAAGAGTGAATCTTTTATCACATACGATAGTCATCAAAATACCATTAGCTATAGAATGATCATAAGTTACTTCATAGCCTTCGCCAAAAGCTTCTTTCAAAGCTACTTCAGTAACAAACTCTAAACCATACTTGTTTATTTTATAACCATCAGTACTAGTAATGTCAATAAACTCTATTTTTGTTGCTTTGTTAATTTTTGTATCCATTGGTACTACTTCGCTATCAATAATCGCTCCAACAATGCTATACTTCATTTTAGATTGATATACTTGACTTAACTCATATATAGTTGTACCTTTTTCTACTTCGACAGTTGTTCCGTCATTAAAAGTTACGTTTGTTCTATTTGTTGCCATAATATCCCTCTCTTATTCTAATGTAATTATACTATATAAAATAATAAAATTGCATAATTTTTAATTTGTAAACTATTTTTTGATATGTTTTATACATCTTTTGATTATGTTATAATTTTTTTATGAGGTGGCTTTATGAAAAAAGTTATTAAATATATTCTTTTAGCAATAGTTTTACTTTTATTGATAGGAACTATTAGTTTAGTAGTAATTGCTAATTATAAAGTTGCTCCTTATGTAACAAATATTGAAATTACAGAAAGTAAACGTTTTGAAGATCAAGTTATTTTTAATATAGAAGTTGGTAATTATTTTTATAAATTAAATAAAGATACTTGGTGTTTAGTGACATTAGATGAAGAAAAGCCAGCAGCTGATGATGAAAATTGGCGAAAAGCTGCACAAGGTTACTGTAGTTTTACTGTAAAAAGTGGCGACTATCATATATATGTTAAAGATAGTTATGGAAATATTACGGATGTAAAGAAACAAAGTATTGAAATAAATAAAGTACTTAATATAAAAATGAATAAAGAAACTATTTATTTATATAGAGATGGTAGTGAACAATTATCATACGAAGTAATTAAACTAGGTAGTATAGAAGAAAGCATATCTTGGGAATCAGAAAATGAAAATGTTGCTACAGTAGATAGTAATGGTAAAGTAAAAGGAATTGGTTATGGTACGACTTATGTTAAAGCAGTTAGTGAAAGTGGTACTGTAGGAATGACTAAAGTTATTGTAAGTAGTTTTATTACTAAACCAGTGATTAATACTAAGAAAAGTTATATTTCGTGTCAACAATTCACAAAAGAAGAAGCTGATATGATAGATCAAATACTGTTTGACAGAATTGATGAAGCTGGATATGGAACTAGAGCTGGAGTTATTGCGGCGGCAAGATTTTTAACATTGGAATTTTCTTATAGAGTTCATTACTTTTATGAGAATGGACGATTAAACAATTATGCACCTTATAAATATGTTGATGGTGAAGGAAGATACTATCATAGAGGTCTTTACTTAAACGAATCTAAATTTAGTGAACTTAGCGCTTCTTTTGTGGGACCGGTAATATGGGGATGTGATTTACAAAATTATACTAATTGGGGACCTTATAAAATCGGTAGTTATTATCCTAATGGATTAGATTGTTCTGGTTTTGTTACTTGGGCATTACTCAATGGCGGATTTGATGTTGGAGATATTGGGGCTGGAGCAAATGCAGAACATGATGATTTAGATGACTTAGGTACAAAAGTTACAATTACTAATGAATTGATGAATTCTGGTAAAGTAAAAGCTGGAGATCTAATAGGTCTTAATGGACATATGGCGATACTGGCTGGTTGGGATGATAATAATTATTATATTGCAGAATCTTTAAATACAACTGGTGGGGTTGTTATGACAGTTGTAGCTAAGAAAGACTTAGTTGGTAATAGTATATATAAATATATAATTCTAATGGATGAAGTTTATAAAGAAGATGGTAATTATACTACAATGTGGTAAAAAAAAGACTATAAGTTCAAGTTAACTTATAGTTTTTTGTTGTTTTTCTTTATGTTTTTCAACTAATTTTTTTACTTTGATAAAGTAATGGTTAATACCAGATTTACCTATTTGACGACCTGTTTCTTGACTTATTATATCAGCTAGCTCTTGCAAAGAAGTTTCTGGATAAGCTTCACGATACTTAACAGCTTCTTGAACATTCTCATCTAGAAGACCTAGTAAATCGTTTTCTTTCAAATATTTTATATCATCTAATTGTTTCATACCTGTTTTAAGAATTTTTTCTTGATTAGCTATTTCACAATTATTTAATCTATTAACCATGTTTTTATGATCACGATAGATACGAATATCTTCAAAATAGAAGAAACTATTTGTAGCTCCAAGTAATCTAATTAAATCACTTATCATTTCAGCACTTTTAATATAAGTCATATAATGATTATTTCTTTTTAAGACTTTAGAAATAATATTGAATTCTTTTAGAATGTTTGAAAGATATAAACCTTCTTTTTTCATAGATGAAGTGAATTCTAGATGGTAACCAGCTGTACTAGGGTCATTGATACTACCACAAGCTAGGAAGGTACCTTTTAAGAAAGCTATCTTTTCTTCTTCACTACTTAGAAAATACTCTTCAGGTAGAATGTTTTTACCATTCTTCATAATGTTTAGAGTCTCTAAAATATGCTCTACTTTTTCAGTTATTTCTAAAATATAAATTTGCTTTACACGAAATCTTTTTTGATTACGAATAGTGATCTTGATGTTTATACCGAAGTTATTCTTGATATCCTTATATATACGTCGAGCTACTGAAGCATTTTCCATTACAAGAGTTATTTTATTTTTCTTGATTTGGCCGGCATACTTAATGAATGCAGATAGTTCTACTAGGGATTCTATTTGACCAATTTCATTTTTTGTAATTTCTTCTTTTAATCTAGTAGTAAATGTCATCTTATTCACCTTCCATTAAATAAGAGAATATTAAGTAGGCAGTTTTTAGAGAGTTATGTCTTACGTAGCCTTCTTCTACTTTGAATAGTTTTTCTGCTATTACATGGACACCTTTCTTTTCTAACTTATCATAGTCGATTTCTACTGGGTCTTTTCCTTCGGATTTAGCTAGTAAAGACATATTATTAGGAATTGTCGAATTATTAGCAATTACTACATCAATACTTTTCTTACCTAGATATTTTTCTAATACTTTTATATGGTCACTAACTTTAAATTTATCTGTTTCACCAGGTTGAGTAAGCATATTACAAATGTACATAGTTTTAGCTTTAGAACTATTGATAGCTTCTTGAATTTCAGGAACTATAATATGAGGCATGACACTTGTTAAAAGTGAACCCGAACTGAAGATTATTAAATCAGCTTTTTTAATTTCTTCTAATACCTTAGGTGTTACTGTGATTTTTTTACTATACTTTAAATCTTTTATTTTACGTTTAGATTCAGTTATTTCAGCTTCACCTATTATTTCATAACCTTCTTTTGTTACACCGATTAAATCGACATTATCTTCTGTTAAAGGAAGAAGTTTGCCTTTGACATCAAGTAAATCGCAAAGGATTGGTAAAGAATGAGCAAAATCACCTTTCATTTCTAGAAGAGCTGTCATAATCAAATTCTTTATTGAGTGATTACCGATACTACTATCTTTTTGAAATCTATAATTAAATAATTCTTTTACACCTTTTGATTCTGTTGACATAGCCATTAATACTTTTGTTATGTCACCTACTGCAGGAATAGCAAATTCCTCTCTTAATCGGCCTGTACTAGCACCATTATCAGATACACTAACAACTGCTGTTACATCCATTGGAAATTGGATTATTCCTTTTAATAGTTGAGATAGTCCACTACCTCCACCGAATATTACTACTTTTTTCATAAATATTCCTCCGTTTAGACAATATAATACCACAAAACTACTTTTGGTTAAACTAACTATTTTAAATACAAAAGAAAAGAAGCTTTCGCTTCTTTAGCCTCTTGTAGTCCAAGACCAACCCTTTTGGTTTTTTATACCTGATATAGATTGGACACTTGTGGCTTTTGTATTTTTCTGGAAGGTATAGAAACCATTCCATGTTGCATCTGTAAAGTAGTATCCACTAGATATTGCATAGTGCAAGTGGGTTCCACTTGTACATGTGTCATAATACCAAGTACTTGAATCTCCACCTTGAGTAGCAATTACTTGACCTTTTTTTACAACATCACCAATACTTACTTTAATTGATTTTAAATGGGCAAATTCAACTGTATATTTTTTGCCATCAACAACAGAGTGCATATAAATAATGTTACCACCACATTTGTATTTATATTTTACATATACAATTGTTCCGTTAGCTGGAGCATAGATATTAGTACCAGATGGTACACCACCTAGGTCTATACCAGCGTGAGTAATGGTTCCACTAGAATTTACTTTCCAAGGTTGAGTAACCTTACCTTTAGTTAAAGGTCTAGAAAAACTTCCGTTACCATCGATTTTTGAATAATAACAATCATCAATATCATCATTATCTTTACAACCAGCAGCTTCATATATTTTAATTAAACCTTTTTGAGCTTCTATTTGACTAGCATAATCTAATCCAACAGTAGCAAGTTCATTTATCTCTTCTTGTAAATTAATTACTTGTTCTTCATAAGCTGTTATTGAATTAGTTAAAGCAACGTTATCATCTGCTAATTGAACTTGTAATTTCTTGTTTTGATTAATTAGACTTTCTAAATCTTCAAGTTCTTTTTGAGTATGATTTGCGATTTGCTCTATTATAGCTTGTCTTTCCATCATTTCAGAGATGGATGAAGAAGAAAAAACAAAATCTGTATATACTTCATCATTATTAATTTGAGTATATTGAAGAACTTTTATTACATCTTTTAATTCTTCTGTTTTTATTTTTATCTTTTCTTGGCTTTCAGCAACTAATTGCTTAGAACTTTCTACTTTTGCTTCGTTAGCACTAATTGTATTATTTGCTTGTAATATTGCATTTCTTTTATTTTTAATTTTTTGTTCAGCTTCAGCAGTTAAACGATCTGTTGTATCTTTTTTAGTTTCAAGTTCTGCTACTTTATTTTTATAATCCTTTAAAGTATCGGCTTTTACTTCAGGGATTGCTGGAACAAAAGAAAAAACTAAGAATGAAAATAAAACAAATATATTAACTATTTTTTTCATCATATCTTCAAATGCTTTCTAACTGTAGTATAACTACCAATGATACCTACTACAGCACCGATTATTAATAACACACCAGATACAAATAATGTAAATGGTAGTGGTTCTAACATTTTAATAAAGTTTGTAAATAAATAACCTTCTAACTTATCATATGTAATTATATATCCCCAGATAGTTATAACTATTGGAATAATAGAACCAATAATACCTAAGAATAATCCTTCAATTACAAATGGTAATTTAATAACAAAGTTACTTATACCAACTAATCTCATGATTTCTATTTCATTTTTTCTAGCAAATATTGTTAACTTAATAGTGTTACAAATTAAGAAAATTGTTACTGCTATTAAACCAACGATAATAATAATTGTGACTTGTTTAATGACATCAAAGATTGGAACCATCTTTTCTACTACTGACTCACTATATTGAACGTTTGTGATATTTTCAATCTTTTTAATAGATGCAGCAGTTTCTGATAACTTTTCAACATCTTTTACTGTAATAATAAATTCTGATTCAAGAGGATTTGTTTCTTCTGTCCAAGAATCCATTATTGAATATAGTGAAGAATTTTCATCAGTATTTTTCATTGTCTCTTTTTTGATTGTTTCCTTATCTTTGTATTGTAATTCATCACTTTTGATATTTTTTATTTCTAATAATCTACTTTTTATTGAGCTTACTTCATCTTCTGTTGCTTCTTTATCAACATAAGCTATTATAGTTAGAGTACCTTCTAAGTCTTTAGTGAAGCTATTAATGTTAGCTGATACTAATATTGCTAAAGCTACTATTATTAAAGTAATTGTTGTACATGCTATTGATGCGACACTTAAACTGAAATTACGAAAGATGCTTTTTATAGCACTTGCAACGTTTCTTCTAAATATTCTAATCCCTTTCATCAGCTGTATAACTTCCTTTCTTAGAGTCACTTGTTAAAACACCATTTTCTAATGTAATAACTCTCTTTTTCATTGAATTAACAATTTCTTTATCATGAGTAACCATAATAACGGTTGTTCCCATATCTTTATTTATATTATTAATTACTTTAATAATTTCTTTGGAAGTTTTTGGATCTAAGTTTCCTGTCGGCTCGTCGCATATTAGTAATTTAGGTTCATTGACGATTGCTCTTGCAATACATACCCTTTGTTGTTCTCCACCTGATAATTCATTAGGAAAACTTCTTGTTTTTTCTTTTAATCCAACACGATCTAGAGCTTTCATTACTCGAGATTTTATTTCATTACCTTTCATACCAATATTATCTAAACCAAAAGCAACATTTTCATATACGGTTAATTTAGGTAATAATTTAAAATCTTGGAAGACTATACCTAGTTTACGACGAAGTTTATATACTTTACTATTATATAATTTAGCTACGTTGATACCTCCGACCATAACTTGACCTTTTGTAGGTTTTTCTTCTCTATATAATAACTTTATAAGAGTTGACTTTCCGCATCCGGAAGCACCTGTTACAAAGACGAATTCTCCTTTATCAATAGATAATGTTAGATTTGCAATAGCTGTTACACCATTTTTATAAACTTTATAGCAATTTTTTATGTCTATAAATTTCATTCTACACCACCTTACTATTTCGATTATACCAAAAAATCAAGCATAAAAAAACTCCCATCACAGGAATGGGAAGGTTTCTTTACGTTTTCCGCCGTAAACTTCATAACAATCAGTGATTAATATAAAAGCTTCAGGGTCAATTTGTTGAACAACGTTTTTAAACATATAATAATCTTTAGTATTAAGAACACACATTATAACGTCTCTTTTACTTTTAGTATGTCCTTCTGCTTTTAGTAGTGTATAACCTGTTTTCATTGTATTAATTAAACCTTTTATTTCATCAGGTTTGTTTGTGGTTATGTAGAACACTTTGCTATTGGATATACCGAGCATTATTTTATCTACTAAGGCACTATTTATGACAATGATGATTATGCCATAGATAGCTTTGTTGATACCAAATACAAAAGCACCGATGATTATAACAAGAACGTTACTTAAAAATAGTGCTAGACCCGAAGAGATACTTAAATATTTGTTTAAGATTTGCATAATTATATCTGAACCACCTGTTGAATAGCCCATTTTGTAAACAAGTCCACTACCTATACCAAAGAGAATACCGCTTATTAAGGTTATTATTAACATACTATCAAATTCTACACTATTTGCTATACTAGCACAGGGAGATGAAGTGATAGAAATAAATAACGGGAATAAGAGTGAACCTATAATAGTCATTCCAGTTGTTTTAGCTCCTAATAAAAGAAAGCTCAGGATTAACAAGATCATTTCGACAATAAAAATAAATAAGGCAGGAGATATATGGAATAACTCATTTACGATAATAGCTAGACCACTTGTACCACCTGTTACTAACTCATAATGTAATAAAAATATATTATAAGTGATGGCCATAATAAAAACACCAAGAACCATTACTAAAAGACGAGGCCAGAAGTTTTTAGATTGAACAAGGTCTATTAACTCTTTATAATCAAATTTCATACGTTTCACCTATTATGAATTATACTATAAAATAATTTTTTTGCATATATTGATAATGAGGTGAAAATATTTAATGAATGGAAACTTTTATAAAAATCCAACATTTCCAATGTTAGACACAAATAAGACTAGTGATGATAATAGTTATGAAAGTGGTTACCAAGCAGGACAATTGGCGGAAGCTTCAATGCAACAGAGTTATATTGAAAATATACTAAGACACAATAAAGGTAAGAAAGTTAGAGCTTATGTAAGCTTTCCTGACTCTGAGGAATGGAAAGACAAAGTCTTTGAAGGAACTATTGAACAAGCAGGAAGAGATCATTTAATAATAAGAGATCCGAGAGATGGACATTGGTATTTAATATTAATGATTTATTTAGATTATGTTGAATTTGATGAAAAGATTGCTTATACAGACCCAAATATCTTTGATTAAAAAAACTACCTAGCGGTAGCTTTTTATTTGTAATATAGTTCAAAATACTTTTTTTCTTCACCTAAGGTTGTAGATGGTCCATGACCTGGGTAGATTATTATATTGTCGTCGTACTTAGTAAATGAATTAAGACTTTGTTTCATATCGTTGTCGCTACCACCTAAATCAGTTCGACCAATGCTTCTATAGAAGATAAAATCGCCAGTAAACATTGTGTTGATTTTCTTGAAATAAAATGTTTTTGAATCAAAAGTATGACCTGGAGTTTCAATTATTTCGTATTCAAAACTACCATATTTAGGTTTATTTACTTCAATGTCATAATAGCTTAGTACTTCTTCTAATGCTTCAATATGGTCTTGATGGAAATGAGTTACTAAACAACCTAAAACCTTTTTATTACCAATAGCTTTTTTTATTTTTTGAAAATCATCACCTGGATCAACTATTAAACATTCATTTTCGATAGATAATATATAACAATTTGTTTCTAATGGTCCAACTACAATAGTTTCAATATTCATTTTTATCACCTGTTTACATTTTATTATAAATATATTCTTTTGTAAATTTAATAATATGCTATAATTTAAGTAGAATAGAGGTTATAGTATGGTTATATTATATAG